>CALGHC010000705.1 GCA_937915965.1 uncultured Myxococcales bacterium | reverse complement strand
CGTTCGCCCGCCCCGTTCGCTCGCCCGGCTCGCACCCGCCATACGCCGGAAGCGCCGCCATCACATCGGGCCGACCGCGCAATGGGCGATCCTACACCAGCGGTGCTCCGCCGCGCGCTGCAGGAACGTACAATGCCGATCCGATAGCGACCCCTGCCGGCGCAGTCGCCTCGTTTGACCGACATGGACAGCGCGGCGTTACAGACCTTCACATGGACCGGTTCCTCCACCTATCTGGCTGCGCAGGGGCAGGTTGATCCGGTTCGGGTTCGGCGACGGGCGTGGCTGCGACCTGCTGCCCTTGACCGGCGTCCACGTTGGCAGACAATGCTGTGGCGAATTCAACCGCGTCGGTCCGCAGCGCATCAGCAGACCGGGCCGGGGAGCCGACGATGTCTCAGTCCCGTATTTCAATCCACCTGTGGTTGGCCGCCTTCGTTCTTCTTGCTCCCGCGTTGAGCGCAGGTTGCGGTGACGACACGATCGCGGCGGGACCGCCCGCGGTCGATGGTGCCGGTTCAGGCGATAGCGGCAACGTCGACGGTCAGGTGGGTGACAGCGAAGCCGACGCCATCTCTGCCGATGCCATCCCTGCCGACGGTGCGACCGAGCCCGACGCTGTGGTCTTCGACACCGGCGCGGATGGCAAGGAGAACGACGGCTGGGAGGCTGACGACGGCGGGGACTCCGGCTTGGGCGATTCGAGCGGCGACACCGCCATGGGCGACACCGCCATGGGCGACACCGCCATGGGCGACACCGGCATGGGCGACACCGGCACGGACGACACCGGCACGGACGACACCGGCACGGACGACACCGGCACGGGTGACGCGCTCGTCGACGACACCGCCTCAGACGATTCGATCGACGAAGATGCTGGCGACGACGCGGACGTGGCGCCGTGTGTGCCGACGGACCCGCCGGTCGAGCTGTGCGACGGCGTCGACAACGACTGCAATGGCACCACCGACGAGACCAGCTGCGACGACGGCAACATCTGTACGGTTGGTGTGTGCACCGCGGCCGAACAAGAGCCCGGCGGATTCGCGTGCGTCTCGGCGCCCGCCGTCGGTGACTGCGACGATGGCGACCCGTGTGACGGCACCGAGACGTGCGCCGATGGCCTCTGCGTTGGCGGTGGGGCGGTGGACTGCGACGATGGCGAGGCCTGCACGACAGACTCCTGCGAGCCGGCCCAGGGCTGTCTGCATCTCGGCGTCGACGGAGCCTGCGATGACGGCAGCGTCTGCACGAGCGGCGACACCTGCGCCGACGGCGTCTGCCTGCCGGGCGCGGTGACGCCATGCGCCGACGGCGATCCCTGCACCGACGCCAGCTGCGATCCGGCCGCCGGCTGCGTCTTCGCCGGCGCGCCGATGGACGGCGCAGACTGCGAGGACGGCGACGCGTGCACGGAGGCCGACGCATGCGACGGCGGCGTCTGTCTCGCTGGAGCAGTCACGACCTGCGAAGATGACAACCTCTGCACCGATGAGTCCTGCGACGCCGACAGCGGCTGCCAGCACGCCGACAACAGCGTCGATTGCGACGACGGCAGCGCGTGCACCGAAGGGGACTTCTGCCTGGGCGGGACGTGCACCTCGGGCAGCCTGCTGAACTGCGACGACTCCAACCCCTGCACCGACGATTCGTGTGCAGCAGAGCTCGGCTGCGGTCACTTCAGCAACCAGGCCGCGTGCGACGACGGCGACGCATGCAGCGGCGAGGACGCGTGCGTCGCCGGCGAATGCGAACCGGGCGCCCAGATCGCCTGCAATGACGACAACCCCTGCACCGACGACGGCTGCGACGCCGGGCTTGGCTGCACGCAGATTGCAAACGCCGCGACCTGCACGGACGCCGACGCTTGTACCGCGGGTGAGCACTGTGGCGAGGGCGCATGCGTCGGTGGCGGTTCCGTCGACTGCGACGACGGCAACCCGTGCAGCGACGATGGCTGCGACGCCGAGCTGGGCTGTACCCACATCGCCAACAGCGCGCCGTGCACGGACGCGAACGCTTGCACCGACGCCGACGTCTGCCTTGAGGGCGAATGCGTCGCCGGCGGCGCGCTTGGCTGCGACGACGGCAACCCGTGTAGCGACGATGGCTGCGACGCCGAGCTGGGCTGCACCCACATCGTCAACGCCGCGTCTTGCGATGACGGCGACGCGTGCACCGAGGGCGAGGAATGCACGGGGGGCGCATGCGTGCCCGGCAAGGAGATCCCCTGCGACGACAACGAGGTCTGCACCGACAGCGTCTGCGACCCCAAGGGCGGCTGCGCTCACGTCGCCAACCAGGCCAGCTGCGAGGACGGCAACCTGTGCACCGCGCCCGATAGCTGCGCCAACAAGATCTGCAAGGCTGGCGCCGCGGTGGGCTGCGATGACGCCAACACCTGCACCGCCGACGCTTGCGACACCAAGCTTGGTTGCACCCACAGCGCGAAGCCTGGCGAGTGCGCCGACGGCGACGTCTGCACGGTCGGCGATGTCTGCGCCAAAGGCATCTGTGCGGGCGGCCCGCAGGCGAATTGCGACGACGGCGAGCCATGCACCGACGACAGCTGTGACCCGGCCAAGGGCTGCCAGCACGTCGCGAACGCTGCGGATTGCGACGACGGCGACGCATGCACCACAGCCGACGTCTGCAAAGCGACCAGCTGCGTCGGCGGCCCGGCGCTCGCCTGTACCGGCGCAGACATCTGCGGCATCGCCAGCTGCGATCCGAAAAAGGGCTGCCAGTACGAAGAGAAGCCCGGCACGGTGAAGCCCGCGTGCGATGGCACGACCTGGAACGGCAAGTGCTACCACGCCTTCACGTCGATCGTCGGCTGGAATGACGCCGAGATCGCCTGCAAGCAGTGGGGCGGGCACCTCGCCTCGATCGCTTCGTCCCAGGAGAACACGACGATCTTCAACGTAGCCAAGGCCGCGTGCAGCTCAGTCAACGCGTGGATCGGCCTCAACGATGTCGACAAAGAGCAGACCTGGACCTGGCTCGACGGCACCGCATATGGCTACAAGAACTGGCGTTCGGGCGAGCCCAACAACTACCAGGGCAACGAAGACGGCGTACACATGTGGAACGACGCTGGCTGGAACGACCTGAACGTCGACACCAAGCTCGGCTGCTACGTCTGCGAGCGCGACGTACCGCTGGGCTGCGACGACAGCGACGTCTGCAGCAGCGGCGACGTCTGCATCACCGGCGGCCTGTGTCAGGGCAGCGGCGCCGATTGCGATGACGGCAACGTCTGCACGGCCGACACCTGCGCCAAGTCCGGCTGCGCGCACAGCAACGTCGCCAACGGCACCGTCTGCGGCGGCACTGGCGCGTGCAACAAGGGAACCTGCGACATCGGCAGCAAAGGCCACCCGGCGAAATCGTGCCTCGCGATCCTCGGCACCCTCGCGGGCGTCAAGAGCGGCGTCTACTGGCTCGATCCGGACGGCGACGGCGGCCAGGCGCCGTACCAGGCGTACTGCGACATGGTCTCGAAGGGCGGGGGCTGGACGCTGGTCATGAAGATCCACGGCGGCAAGCCGACGTTTGCGTACGACGCCGCTTTGTGGACCAACAAGCAGGCTTTCGCTCCTGGCGACGCAGACTTCGACACCAAGGAGGCCAAGCTGGCCAGCTACTGGGCGCTGCCGTTCACCGAGCTGCGCCTGGGCATGAAGGTCGGCGACGCGAACAACTGGCTGCACGTGCCACACGTCGCAGCGTCGCTGCACGCGGTCATCGCGAGCGGTGCCTACAAGGCCACCGCCTCCGGTCGGGCGGCGTGGAAGGGCCTCATCGCCGGCTCGTCCCTACAGCCCAATTGCAACGCGGAGGGTTTCAACGTCGCGCCGCTGAAGAAGTGGTCGATGGTCCGCATCGGTATCATTGGAAACAACGAGAACGACTGCGGCACGCCCGACTCCCGGCTTGGCTTCGGCGGCGCGGGCAACGCCTGTGGCGAAGACGCCGGCAACACCTGCGGCAACGAGGCCCGTTGCGGTGGTGATCTGGGCAACGCGTCGTACAAGGCGTTTGGCTACGTCTTCGCTCGCTAGTGGTCCTGCCACGCGCACGACGTCCTGGAACTCTATAGACGAGTTGCAGATGCACTTGGCTTTGACATCAACCGACTCGTGTCTCCACTATACCGACCCATCCGTTGGCGCCCCGGTCGCCGCCGCCGGCCGGCACCGCGCCAGTCCGGGGAGTGCCTATGTCGTCGCTGAACGCCATCGTCATCGGTTCGGGATTCGGCGGCGCGGTCAGCG
>CALGHC010000704.1 GCA_937915965.1 uncultured Myxococcales bacterium | reverse complement strand
GACCAGCCGCGGCGTGCACCTGATCGCTGGCGGCGCGAGCGAGGTCGTCTGGCGTGTGCGCGCCGACCGCAGCGGCGACGCGCGAGTCACCCTCAGCGTGCGCGCCGGCTCGGACCAAGATGCGGTGCGTCGCAGCCTCGCGGTGATCGAGCGAACGCCCATCGACACCGTCTCGGCCTTCGGCAGCACCGCCGACCGCGCCGTCGAGGGCCTCCAGCGGCCCGCGGGAACCCGGGCGGACCGCGGCGGCCTGAAGATCGAGGTCACGTCGAGCGGCGTCGCCGGTCTCGAGGACGGCATCGCCTACCTTGTTGGCTACCCCTACGGCTGCGCCGAGCAGGTCTCATCGCGGCTGCTCGCCCTCCTATACGTCGAGCACCTCGGCAAGGTCTTTGGCTTGCTGCCTGACCGTCAGGCGTCGATCGGTGCCGAAATCGAGGCTGCCGTTGGCCGACTGCTTGCGCTTCGCGCCAACTGGCCCCAAGGCACCTTCGCGATGTGGTCGGGTCGCGAAAGCGGTTCGATCCTGGCGACCGCCTGGGTCCTCACGGTCCTGCACGAGGCCGACCAGCGCGGCCACTCAGTGCCCGCCGGGGTGTTTGCCGCCGGGGCCCAGGCCTTGACGGCCAGCCTCGACTCGAAACGCATCAGGGAGTACGCCGACGCCGTCCACTTCGACACCGATCGGGCGATGGTCCTCGATGTGCTGGGCAAGATCGGCAAGGCCGACGCCGGCTACACCGCCGAGCTGTGGGAGCGGCGCGCCGACCTGCCGGCGTTCGCTCAGATGCATCTCGCTGGCGCGCTGATTGCCCAGGGTGACCCCCTTGGCCGCACCCGCGCGGGCACCCTCGTCGAGGAGCTGGCCGGCAAGCTGCGCGTGAGCGGCGAGTCCGCCTGGCTGAGCGATCCCGACGCCGACGCCTGGTCGGGTTGGTGGTCCAACGAGTCGCGCACCAACGCGATGTTGCTGGACCGCATGCTGCAGATCGACGCCAGCAACCCGCTCGCAGGTCGGCTGGCCCGCGGCCTGCTGCGTGCCCGCGTCGACGGTCACTGGGGCAGCACCCAGGCCGACGCCCACGCCCTCGGCGCCCTCTCGCGTTACTTCGAGGTCGTCGAAGAGGTGCCACCCGCCTTCGACTTCGCCGTCTTCGTCGGCGAGCGCCGCGTCACCCAGGGGCGCTTCAAGGGTCGCACACTCGCCATCCAGTCGGCCGCCGTCGGCCAGGAGGCCTTCGCCGTCGGCGCGCTCATGCCTGTGCAGTTCAAGAAGGTCGGCCTTGGCACCCTGTACTACGCCATGCGCTACGCCTACGCCCCCGCCACCGAGGTCGACTCTGGTCGCAACGCCGGCTTCCTGCTTCGCCGCGCTGTGGTCGATCTGAACGGGCGCACCGATCGCAAGGAGTTCGAACGCGGCGAGCACGTCCTGGTGGTCCTGACCGTGCTGTCGGGCGAGGCGCGTTCTTGGGTCGCCGTGGCCGATCCGCTGCCAGCGGGCATGGAGGCGGTCGACTTCGAGCTGACCACCGCGTCGCAGACGGTGCGCAGGCGGATCGCGGCGCTGAGCCGCGGTCGCAGCGGCGACGACAGCGCCAACGGCGACGACAGCGCCAACGGTGAAGACGGCCTGGGCGCATGGCAGGCCGGCGATGGCGCCAGCTTCGAGGAGAAGACGCCACGCGAGGTGCGCTTCTTCGTCGATCGGATGGCGGCCGGCTTGCACACCTTCAGCTACGTCGCCCGTGCCGCGACCCGCGGCCGCTTCGCCTCGCCCGGCGCACGCGTCGAGGCGATGTACAACCCCGAAATCTTTGGCCGCAGCGCTGCCAGCGCGGTGGTCGTGCGCTAAGGCGGCCAACTCGACAGCCGAGGCGCCGTCGGCTCCGACCAGGAACATGAACAACGACCATGAACAACGACACAGACAGCAAGATCGCGATGGTCGCTGGCGGCACAGCCGGCGTCGGCCTGTCGATCGTCCGGGAGCTGGTGGAGAAGGGCTTCACCGTTCATTTCATCGGAACCAACCGCGAACGAGGCGCGGCTATCGAGTCGGAGCTCAACGGCTCCGGTGAGTCCAAGTGCCGGTTCTTTGCCCTCGATCTCAGCAGCCTCAAGGCGGTCAGGGCGTTCGCGCAGGGGTTCCTGTCCGAGGTGCCTCACCTCGATGTCCTCCTCCACGTCGCCGGCGTGATGCTGCCTGACCGCCAGGAGACCGATGAGGGCCTCGAGAAGACCATCGCGATCGACTACCTCAGCGCCTTCGTCCTCTCCCAGGAGCTCGTCCCCCTCCTGGCCAAGGCGAGCCATCCGCGGATCGCCAACGTCAGCGGGGGGCTGTCCATGGTGCTGAAACGCAAGCTCGATTTCACCAATATGGACGGCAAGCGCAACTACAGCGGGATGCGCGCCGCCATCGACGCGGTGCACGCCAAGACCGTCATGACGCAGATCCTCGCCGAGAAGCTCAAGAGCCAGAACATCGACGTGAACGCGTTCCATCCGGGCGCCGTGAAGTCCGACCTCGGGCGAAGCATGCCGCTCCCCATGCGGGTCCTCTTCCGCATCGCCAGCTTGTTCATGGCGACCAAGTCGACGAGCGGCAACTACGTCAGCACATCCAAAGAGGTGACCGGCGTGACAGGGCAGATCTTCGTGAAGACCAAGGCGATCCCGTTGCAGTTCGAAGAGGCCTACAAGGACCAGCTGTGGAAGTGGACCGTGGCGACCGTCGACCGCGTGCTGGCCTCCTGAGGCGAACTGGCCGGGCCGCTTTGCGACGATGCGGCGCGACTTCTCTTCCCATTTCTGGCCGCAGCGCGTACTGGCATTGCTGCCCGCACGCGCACGTTGCGCGCAAGCTTCACCGCGCAGCCTCTTGTGCGCAGCCTCTTGTGCGCAGCCTCTTGCGCGCGACTACCTCCCCATAAGGGGCAACCGATTTGATGTCCAAGCGCGCCATCATGCGCGAGCTCGTCGCGTTGGCGTGGCCCATCGTCGGCCTCAACGTGCTCAACGTGCTGGCCCTTGGCGTCGACACCGCCATGTGTGGCCGCCTTGAGGATTCCGACAACGCCCTCGCTGCCCTCAGCTACAGCACCCAGATCATCTTCCTGCTGATGGTGGCGATGCTCGGACTGACGGTGGGCACGGTCGCCAACGTCTCGCGTGCGCACGGCGCCCGACACGACCAGCGCGTCAATCACGTCTTGGTCCAGTCCACCCAGCTCACCGTCCTGTTGGCTGTGGTGATCGCCGTTGTCGGCAACCTGATCGCGCCGCAGCTGCTGACCTGGCTGGGCGCAACCGAGGCCACCCTTGGCCTCGGGCTCGACTACTTGCGCCCCCTGATGACCCTGACGGTCTTCTACTACCTCAACATCTTGTACGCGGGCGTGTTGCGCGGTGTGGGCAACACACGGTTGCCCTTTGTCATCGCCCTGGCCAGCAACGGTCTGAACGTATTCCTCAACTACGGCCTGATCCTGGGCAACCTCGGCATGCCGGCGTTGGGCGTCCAAGGGGCGGCCATCGGCACCGTCATCTCGCAGGCCTTCGCCACCGTCGCGATGATCTACCTGCTGCGCCGCGAGACCGCCGTCGGGGTCAAGCTCGCCTTCAGGCCAGCCCGCATCGACTGGGACCTGGCCAAGGCGCTCGGTCGCGTCGGCTGGCCCGCCGCGGTGGATATGGTCGTGCTCAACGCCGGGTTCCTGGCGGTCATCGGCCTGCTCGGTCGCGTCGACGAGGTCGCGGTGGCCGCCCACGGTGTCGGCCTGCGCATCCAGGCGCTGGCGTTCGTGCCCGGCATGAGCGTGTCGCAGGCGACCGGAGCCCTGGTCGGCCAGGCCCTGGGTGCGCACGATCCAGAACACGCCCGCAAGACCCTGCGCGCCTCGGTGATCCTGTGTGTCCTGATCATGGCGATACCGGGCGCGCTCTTCATCGGCTTCGACCAAGCCATCATCTCCATCTTCGACGTCCAGCCGGGCACGCCGCTTGCCGCCTATGCGGTGCAATGGATCGAGGTGCTCGGCTGGAGCATGCCCGTCTTTGGCATACACATCGCCTTCGTCGGCCTCCTGCAAGGTTCGGGCGAGACCATGACGAGCCTGCGCATCAATGTCTGGACGACCTTCCTCGTGCAGATCCCGCTGTCGTACCTGCTGGGCTTCCCCCTGGGCCTCGGCGCCTTCGGGATATGGCTCTCGATTCCACTCGCCTTTGTCGTCAAGGCCGTGCTCGACTATCTGGCCTATCGAAACAACCGCTGGGCCCGGTTGGGTGCCTACCTGTGAAGGCGCCCGGACTCGCCGCGCCACCTCATCTGACGCGTCGCCGCTCCAGGACTAACTTCCCAACCAGGGCAGGGATCAAGGAGCCTCGCACATGCAACCACCGACCCGACCCGACCGTTCGCGTGCAGCCGCCGGAACTGACACGCCCTGGGCTGGGCTTGAGGCAGCACTTGAGGCACTGGGCCGCGTCGCCATCCTGCTCGACGGCGGCTTCCGGATGGTGCGCGCCACCGCGACTCTCGACACGATGGTGTGTGACGGGGCGTCGCAGACCGCGCCCGGCCGCCACGCCGACGAACTGGTCGGCGATGGCTTCTTCCGCGACGACGAGGAGTTGCGCACTAGCCTCGCGGCGGGCGAGCGCCACGAGGGACGTCGCGCGTTCCTTCAGTGCCGCGAGGGCCACGCCCGTCTCGTCTCGCTGAGCATCGTCCGCCTCGAGGCGAGGCAGCAGCGGGTCTTCGCGACCGACGCCGTGTACCTGATGGTGATCCGACCGGCAGAGGAGGACATGCGCGTCCTCGACAGCGCCGCGGGCGGCATGGGTATCGTCAGCCGCTCGGCGTCGATGTTGGCGGTCGTCCGGCTGATCGAGCAGCTCCATCGCAGCGACGCGACCGTTCTGGTCACCGGCGAGACCGGAACCGGCAAGGAGGTCGTCGCCCGCGCCTTGCACGCCTGGTCGCGCCGACGCGACGAGCCCTTCGTCGGCGTGAACTGTGGCGCGCTCCCCGCGGACCTCCTCGAGAGTGAACTCTTTGGCCACATCCGCGGCGCCTTCACCGGCGCGAGCCGCGACCGTGTCGGCCGGATCGAGATCGCCCGCGCCGGCACCCTCTTCCTCGACGAGATCGGCGACATGCCGTACGCGCTGCAGGTCAAGCTGCTGCGCCTCTTGCAGGAACGTCGCTACGAGCGGGTTGGCGAGAGCGTCAGCCGCGAGATGCACGCGCGCGTCGTCGCCGCGACCAATGTCGACCTCGAAGAGGCCGTCCGTGCCGGCCGATTTCGCGAGGACCTCTACTACCGGCTGCGGGTCGTGCCGATCCATCTGCCGCCGCTGCGCGAACGTACCGACGACGTCGAACCGCTTGCGCGGCATCTGCTGGGCCGCATTGGGGCGCGCAACGGACGGGCGCTGCTGATCTCGCCAGGCTTCCTCGCCCGGCTGCGGCGACACAACTGGCCAGGCAACGTCCGCGAGCTGGAGAACGCGCTGGAGTACGCGGTCGCGATGTGCCAGGGACAGACGCTGTCGGTCGACCACCTGCCCGCGCTCGGACCGCAGACGGTCGCCTCGCCGGGGCTGACCAGACCGAACGGACCGACCGAAGCGACCGCACCGACCGCACCGACCGCACCGACCGGACCGACCGCACCGACCGCACCGACCGGACCGACCGAACTGAACGAACTGATTGGACCGACGGGGCCGAGGCAAGCCGAACCGGCGCCCCCCCCGGCCTCGCCCGCGCTGGCGACCGCTCCAGTTTCGGCACCGAGTGGTCCCCTCGATGCGCTGGAGCACGAGCGCGTCGCCGCTGCGCTCGAAGCCCACCACTGGCGCCGTGACGCCGCCGCCACAGCGCTCGGCATCAGCCGCATCACGCTGTGGCGCCGGATGAAGCGCTTCGGCTTGTTGTAGCGCCCCCCTCTGCGCGACCGAAACGCCGCGTTTCATGGCCACGAAACATCTCGTGTCACGTTGAAACGACGTGTTTCATTTGGGGCGATGGCCAAGTCCTGATCTCGCTCGCAGCATCCTGGAATAGCGGACGTTCTAGCCATGGCACGGAACGTGCTCTGGATGAACGATGAACAGGGCGGCGTGCAAGGCGACGCGCCCTGCCTCGCAGCCCGGACGTGGGCGAAGCCG
>CALGHC010000703.1 GCA_937915965.1 uncultured Myxococcales bacterium | reverse complement strand
TTGGCAGACCTCGGCGGTCGTGCAGGCGTCGTCGTCCGGGCACGGCCCGTTGCCGGCGAGCGTCGTGCAACCGCTCGTGGGGTCGCAGCCGTCGTCCGTACAGACGTTGCCGTCGCTGCAGGCCTTCGCCGGGCCTGGCAGGCACGCACCGTTCGAGCACAGGTCTGCCTCGCTGCACGCGCTGCCGTCGCTGCAAGGCCCCACAGTGTTGGGGAACACGCAGCCGGCCTTGGCCTCGCAGCTGTCGTCGGTGCATGCGTTCCCGTCGGCGCAAACCCGCTTGGCGCCGGCCATGCACGCGCCCTGGCCGCAGGTGTCGTCGACGGTGCATGCGTTGCCGTCCGTACAGGGCAGCGCGTTGTCGGCGAAGACGCAGCCGGCAGTCGGGTCGCAGCTGTCGTTGGTGCACAGCTCGCCGTCGTTGCAGCTCTTCGGCTTGCCCAGCGCGCAGACGCCATCCGCACAGGCGTCGTTCACCGTGCACTCGCTGCCGTCGCTGCACTCGCCGTTGTTGGGGGCGAACACGCAGCCTGCAGCCGGATCACAGAAGTCGCTGGTGCACGCGTTGCCGTCACCGCAGGATTTCAACGAACCCGCGCTGCAAGCGCCGTCCTTGCACGCGTCGTCTTCGGTGCATGCGTTGCCGTCCTTGCACGGCAAATCGTTGGGCGCGGTGGTGCAGCCGAAGACCGAGTCGCAGGCATCTGTCGTGCAGGGCTCGCCGTCGTCGCACGACAGGGCCTTGCCGGGTTTGCACAGGGCGCCCATGCAGCTGTCGGCGACCGTGCACACGTTGCCGTCATCGCAGGCGTCGGCGTTGGCGGCGTGCTGACAACCCGCCTTGGCGTCGCAGGTGTCGGTCGTGCAGACGTTGCCGTCGTCGCAGCCCACCGCGATGCCAGCCACGCACGCCCCGGCCGCGCAGGTGTCACCGAGGGTGCACACGCTGCCGTCGTCGCACGACCCGCTGTTGGGCGGGTGGACGCAACCTTTCTTCGCGTCGCAAGCGTCGTCCGTGCACGGGTCGCCGTCGTTGCAAGGACTCGCCGCGCCCGGCAGGCACACGCCGCCGTCACAGGCGTCGCCGTTCGTGCAGACGTTGCCGTCATCACACGGCGCTTCGTTGACGCTGAAAGTGCAGCCGTTTTTGGGGTCGCAGCCGTCGTTGGTGCACGGGTTGCCGTCTGCGCACGGCAAGGTCGACGTCGCGCCGCACGAACCGTCCTTGCAAGCCGACGTCGGCGTGCAGAGATCGCCGTCGTCACAGGTGGCCGTGTTGGCCTCGTGGCCGCAACCGCCGAGGGGTGCGCAAGCGTCGTCGGTGCATGGGTCGCCGTCGTCGCAATCCAGCGCCTTGCCGCTCTCGCATACGCTGTTCGCGCACGCGTCCTTGTCGCTGCAGACGTCGCCGTCATCACAAACGACGCCGTCGGCGGGGCTATGTGCGCAGCCACTGGCCGGCAAGCACGAGTCGACCGTGCACGGATTGGCATCGTCGCAGTCGACCGCGTCACCCTTGCAGAAGCCGTTGGCGCACAGGTCGGCCGCCGTGCACGCGTCGTCATCGTCGCATACGCCCGTCGCTGGTGGGTGCTGGCAGCCGCCCGAAACGCAGTTGTCGTAGGTGCAGGCCTCGCCGTCGTCGCAGACGCCCGCGTCGGTCTCGTCCGTCTCGCCGTCACAGTCGTCGTCGATCTTGTTGCAGGTCTCGGCGGTCGCTGCGGGCGCGTCGCAAGCGCTCAGGCCAGCTTCGCTGCAGCTCCTGCTGCCGTCGCAGGTGCCCACCGAGTTCGCCTGACTACAGATCGTCGACAGGCCCAGCGCGATGGCGCGACTGTCGCAGGGACAGCTGACGTCGTCGCGCACGCACTGCGGCCCCTTGGCACCGTCGGTGCTGGTGGTCGGCAGGCACGAGTAGCCGCTCGGACAGGGCAGGGCAGACGAGCACGCGCCCGCACAGAAGCTGCCGATGAGCGCGCCGCCGCTGACATACGGCACGCAGCGGCTGTCGGCTCCGCCGACCGCTGGCGCACAGTCGGCGTCAACGACACACGGTTCGCACAGGCGGGGCAGCTGCGGTACGCAGAGGTTGACGACATCCGAGCCACCCGCAGAGATTGACTTGCAGACAAATCCGTCGGGGCAGGTGTCGACGCAGGGGCTCGCGCACTGTTTGCCGCCAGAGACCTCAATGCAGAACCCCGAGTCGCAGTCGCCGTTGAGCTCGCAGGGGCACTCCGAGTCGCCGCATGGGCCCTCGACGACGTCTGTCGTCGGGGTCGCCTCTCCGGCATCGGCGACCCCGACGCTATCGCCGTCGGTCTGCGCCGCGTCGTCGCTCTCATCGACGTCCTCAACTGCCGCCGTGTCGGTGCCGACGATCTCCTGAACGAAGATCACGTCGCTGCTGAACCCGCCGTCTGCGTTGCTGTCGGCGCCGCCCAGATCGATCTCGCCCTCACAGCCACCGAGCGACAGGGCGGCCATTGTGCAGATACAGCAGCCGAAGATGGATTGACCCGCGCGCATATTGAACTCCCCTCCGCCATCGACGACCTGGTCGCGCTTGCGGCTCAAATTTATGGTACGCATCGATGGCCCGCACCGCAAAGCACCGATCGCTTGCCGCGCTCGCGCACCTCACCGTAGAGTCGCTCTGCCAGCACCGTCGGAGGGAGCCATGCAGCGCCACCTAGCCGTCCTCGTCTTGACCGCTACGCTTGCCATGAGTCTCGTCGGCCCGATGACGTGGGCCTCTGCGGCTCCGCCCGACGTCTTGTCGCCGCCTGCGGCCGCGACGCCGGCCGCCGTCGAGGTCGACTCCACTCCTGCGATCGGCAAGGCTGCCCTCGCCGGCCGCGGCAGCGGGGCTGGATTTGGTCAACGAGCCCAGGCTCTTCTGGGTATCGTGGTCATGTGCGCTGCCGCCTGGTTCTTCCGTCTCCGCAAGCCAGGTCAGCGCTTTCCCTGGCGGGTCGTGTTGGGAGGCACCGGCCTTCAGTTTGCCTTCGCGCTGCTGATCCTCAAGACCGACATCGGCACGCCTGCCTTCAGCGCTGTCAATGACATCTTCGTTCGTTTGATGGACTTCTCCGACGAAGGCGCGCGCTTCCTGTTCGGCGATCTAGTCCAGAAACCCGGCCCCGGTATGCACTGGTGGAACGGCGCAGGCGCCTTCGTGGGATTCTCGGTGCTGCCGACGATCATCTTCTTCTCGGCGCTGATGGCGGTGCTCTATCACGTCGGTTTTATGGTCCGTATCGTCCGCATCTTCTCGCGCTTCGTCGCCCGCGCGCTGGGCACCTCGGGCGCCGAGACGCTGTCGGCAACCGGTAACATCTTTGTCGGCCAGACCGAGGCGCCGCTGTTGATCCGTCCCTTTCTGCCCAAGATGACGTCGAGCGAGCTGCACACCGTGATGGTGGGTGGCTTCGCGACCGTCGCCGGTGGGGTTATGGCCGCGTACGTCTCGATGCTCCACGCCCAGTTCCCCGGGATCGCAGGTCACCTGCTGGCCGCCTCGATCATGAGCGCTCCGGCCGCGCTGGTCTTCGGAAAGCTGCTCCTGCCTGAGTCGGAGGTCCCCGAGACCAGCCCTGGCGCCATCATCGACGTCCCCAGGGTCCACGCCAACGTCATCGAGGCCGCCGCGGCCGGTGCAGCCGACGGCTTGAAGCTGGCATTGAACGTCGGCGCCATGCTGCTTGCCTTCATCGCCATTATCGCGCTGCTCAACGCTCTGATCGCTTGGACGTTCGGACTCGTCGGCGTCGAGGGCATCACCCTGCAAAGAGTCTTCGGTTGGTGCTTCGCGCCGATCGCCTGGCTGCTGGGCACCGCAGCCGAGGAGTCCGTCGAGGTCGGCAGTCTGCTGGGCATCAAGATGGTCCTCAACGAGTTTGTCGGCTACCTCGAGCTCGCCGGCAATCTCGCTGGCCCCAACCCGTTGTCGCCGCGAGCCGTCGTCATCTCCACGTACGCCCTGTGTGGCTTCGCGAACTTCTCGTCGATCGCGATTCAGATTGGCGGTATCAGTGGCATCGCGCCCGAGCGGCGGCGCGACCTCGCCGTGCTCGGCGTGCGCGCCATGATCGGCGGCACGCTGGCAGCGTTCATGACGGCAGCTCTTGCGGGTCTTTTGGTCTGATTCCACGTCGCTGAAGAGTAGCTGGCCCCTTTCAGGGCGCTGCTACGGACATGGCGCGTCATGGTGACCGCCGTCCCAGCACGCTTTCTCGCCGCCGTTGAAGTTTGGAACCTGCAGGTACCCCTCACCGGTGGAGCGCGAGGTCTCGGCGTAGTAGTCCAGCGCCTTGCTCTCGTCGTGAACAAAGACGCTCGCGAGGTCGCCCTCGCGCTTGTACTCGATGACGTCGCCAGCGTCGGCATGGCCGTCGGTGCGGTTGTTGACGAACGTCAAGGTGCGGTGCGCGGCGTCGGTCACGTCGTAGTCGATCCGCAGCACCTGCGAGTCGCTGCCGCCGATCTCCGGGTCGAAGAACTGCCAGTGGCCCTTGCCGTCGCCAAGCAGGAAGTGGCCGGTGTACCAAACGAAGTCCTGAGTCGGCACCTTGCAGCCCGTGCAGGTCACCTTCATCTCGAGATCGAGCAGGTCACCGTCGCGCGCGCCGCTGGCGAACGTGCCTTTGAGGTGGGCGTTGAAGAGGTCGGCGCCGGATTTGGCCGAGAAGTCCCACTGCCAGCTCCCGTCTTCGAAGATGGGCTGTTGTGACAGCGCAGCGCGGAAGACCGCGACGGGTGCGGCGAGGGCGAGGACGATCGACGTGTTCAGCCAGCCGACTCGAATGGCAGCCTGATTGAAGTGGCTCTTCTTCGCCGTGTCGATGTCGTCGCTCTTGCCCGCTTCGCCGGCGGCCGTGAAGCCTCCGAGGTCCATCGTCATTGATTCGCTCGGCGGCAGACTCGGCCCGTCCTGGGCGGCGCAAGCGGCGGCGAGGGACGCGACCAACGCGAGCTGCACGAGCCCCATGAGGTTGCGGCAAATCAAACGGCTTGGGAGGCATATCGAGCGAGTCATGGTCGACTCCGTCGTGTCCGTTGTGTTCGTTGAGTTCGGGCCATCGCGGGCCACACCCGGCGGCCGGGCTTCACGACAGCGTACGTCCGGGTCTGAAACGGGCAAGAAAGCGAACGATTCGATCAGGACCGGTCAGTGGCCACGCTCCGCTTCGTGAAGTGGCTCCCTCGTCGCGAGGCGTCGCGAGGCGTCGCAGGGATTGACGCGGTGGGCGCGACGCCGCCAAATCGAGCCGAGTGTGACCGACGAATCGCCCTTCCGACACGCTTTTCGGCTCCTCACCAGCGTCTTGACGCGCTGCGTCGAAAGCGGCAACCTGACCGACCGAACGCGCCCGGGAAGCAGGCGTTCGGCAACGGCAAGGAGCACCAAAATGAGCGACAACTTCTACACCGACAACGACGACTTGCGCTTTCACATCGACCAGACGATCGACTGGGCCGGCCTCTTTGGTCTGGTCGAGCACGGCGCCTCGGCAGAAGACCGGCCAGAGTCTGTCGCGGATGCGCGCGAGCTGTATGGCGATGTGCTGCAGGAGTTCGGCAAGTACGTGGCCCGCAAGGTCGATCCGCTGGCCGGTCAAATCGACGCCGAGGGCACCTCTCTGGTCGACGGCGAGGTCGTTGAGTCGCCGGCTTTCGCCAAGGTGTTCAAAGGGTTCAGGAAGCTCGACATGTACGGGATCCCGTTGCCTCGCGAGCTCGGCGGCGCGAACATGCCCGCGCTTGTCTACTTCATCGCGAGCGACATGCTGGCTCGCGCCGACACCTCGTGCATGACGCACTTTGGCTTCCACAGCGCGTTGTCCGCCGCGCTTGTCACCTACGCGCTGCGTGACCCGCGCAGCAAGATCGAAAACGGTCGCCTGCTCTCGACCCCCTACGACACCGAGATCGCCGACATGGCTACCGGTCGGGCGTGGGGTTGCATGGTGCTGACCGAGCCAGGCGCGGGCTCTGACCTCGGCGCCGTGCGTACCCTCGCCGTCGAGGACGCCGACGGCAAGTGGCGCCTCAACGGCGAGAAGATCTTCATCACCAGCGGGCACGGCCAGTATCAGCTTGTGCTCGCCCGTTCCGAAGACGAGCAGACTGCCGCCGGCCTCAAGGGCCTGTCCCTGTTCCTGGTCCGTCGCAAGCTCGAGGTGGACGGCAAGACCGTCGACAACGTGCGGATCGCCAAGGTGGAGCACAAGATCGGCCACCGGGGCTCGCCGACCGTCTCGCTGGTCTACGAAGACTCGGTTGGAGAGCTCGTCGGCAAGCGCGGCGAGGGCTTCAAGCTCATGACCGTGTTGATGAACTTCGCGCGCGTCGGCGTCGGCTTTGAGGGCCTCGGGGTCATGGAGGCGTCCTGGCGCTG
>CALGHC010000702.1 GCA_937915965.1 uncultured Myxococcales bacterium | reverse complement strand
GGTCGAGCCCCGACCCCCCAAAGACAAAAAGCGCAACCGAGCCCCGACGCCCCCCGCGTTAGAACTAGGAACAAGCAACAGAACAAGCAACAGAACAACCCGAAGGGCGGCTGCGCCGCCCGCACGCAGTGGGGACGGCAGGAAAACCACGCTTTTCCTGCCGGGGGGTCGAGCCCCGACCCCCCAAAGACAAAAAGCGCAACCGAGCCCCGACGCCCCCCCGCGTTAGAACTAGAACGGAGATCGCGATGGCTTCACCACACTTCATCTGCAAACTGAACGCCGTCACGCGCGTGTACGGCAGCGGCGCCACCGAGGTCGCGGCGATCAAGGACATCGACCTCACCATCGAGGCGGGCGAGTTCACGGTGCTGTCGGGCCCGTCGGGTTCGGGCAAGACGACGCTGCTCAACCAGATCGGCTGCCTCGACGCGCCCAGCTCCGGCGAGCTGATCCTCGACGGCACCGCGGTCGCGGGCCTGTCGTCGCGCGCGCTGTCGCACCTGCGCGGCGAGAAGATCGGCTTCATCTTCCAGTCGTTCAACCTCGTGCCGGTGCTCACGGCGGTCGAGAACGTCGAGCTCGCCTTGCAGCTCGCCGGCCGGCCGGACGAGGCGCGCGCCGCGGCCCTGGCGATCCTGCCGAAGGTCGGTCTGGGCGGACTGGAGCACCGCCGGCCCAACGAGCTCTCTGGTGGCCAGCAGCAGCGCGTCGCCATCGCCCGGGCGCTCGTCAAGAAGAAGCCCGTGCTGGTCATCGCCGACGAGCCGACCGCCAACCTCGACAGCGCCAACGGTGAGCAGATCCTCGCCCTGATGCAGGAGCTGAACGCGACCCTGGGGACGACCTTCCTGTTCTCGACCCACGATCCGATGGTCATCGCCCACGCCCGCCGGGTCGTCTCCCTGCGCGACGGTCGCGTCGTCAGCGACGAGCGCCGCGATGGCGGCGAGCCGGCTGAGGCGAGCGCCGCGGAGGTCTCGTGATGCAACGCGCCTCGATGATCATGCGGCTCGCGCTGCGCAATCTCTTCCGACAGGTGCGGCGCACGCTGCTGACCACGACCGTCATCGTCGCCGGCGTCGGCCTCTTCGTCCTGGGCGAGGGTTTCATCGCCGGCATCGAGGACAACATCATCGTCTCGGCCATCGAGGGCACCAGCGGTCACGTCCAGGCCCGGCCGGTCGACTATCCTGACCAGATCATGCAGCACCCGATCGACAAGCTGCTTGAGATCGACGCGACCATGCAGGCGTGGCTCGACAGCCACAGCGAGGCGTGGACCGGCCGGCAGATCTTCACGCCCAGCGCCAGCTTCAACGGCGACTCGCTGCGGGTGCGCGCGATTGGCTATGACCCGGTGCGCGACCCGCTGGTCTTCTCGCGCAGGCTGTGGCGGATCGATGGCCACGATCCGGATGGGGCGGCAAACGAGGTGATCGTCTCGACCGGTGTCGCCGGCCTGCTTGGCGTCAAGACGGGAGACCACTTCGTCCTGCAGGCCCGCACCCACGAAGGTGCCATGAACGCGCTTGAGGTGGCCGTCGCCGGCATCGTCACGACCACCCACACGACCATCGACACCATCGCCATCTTCGTGCCGTCCTCCTTGTCGAATCGTCTGATCGCCACCGACAAGCCCAGCCACGTCTCGCTGCACCTCGCCGGTCGCGACCAGGCCGAGGCCGCGGCCGTCGCCCTGCGCGGCGTCATCGGCGCCCAGGCCTCGGTGGTCACCTGGGACGACGAGACCCGCGAGCTGATCCGCCTGCAGGCCGTGCGCCGCAAGGCCCTCAACGGCCTGGTCTTCATCCTGCTGGCGCTGGCCGGTTTCGGCATGGCGAACACCATCTTGATGGCCGCCTACGAGCGCATTCAGGAGATCGGCACCCTGCGGGCGATGGGCATGACCGAGGGCGGGGTGCTCGGCTTGTTCGTCTGCGAGGGCCTGTTGATGGGCATCGCCGGTGGGCTCGCCGGCATCGCCTGGGGCGGCGCCCTGGTCGCCTGGTGGGCTGCCAATCCCATAGACATGATGAACCTGTCGGTCCAGAAGGTGGGCAACAGCATCCAGTTCTCGGCGCTCATCTACACGCACTTCAGCGTCTCGGCCCTGGTTGGCGGTCTGGTCTTCGCCGTCGTCGTCGCGGTCCTTTCATCGATCTGGCCTGCGCGGGTCGCCTCGCGCATGGCCCCAGCCGACGCAGTGAGGGCGACATGAACGCAATCAAGATGCTGATCACGCTGGTCCGGCTGGCCGCCCGCAACATGCGCCGCAACCGCGCGCGCACCGTGCTGACGATGGGCATGGTCATGCTCGGCGTTGGCCTGCTGGTCATCGGCACGGCCTGGATTCAGGGCATCATGGGCGACACCCTGGTGCGTGCCACCAACATGGCCGGCCATGTCCGGGTCGTCACCTCCCAGTTCGCCGCGCGCGAGGCGCTGATGCCCCTCGACGAGCACCTCACCGACACCGACGCGCTCGTCGCCAGGCTCGCCGCCGCGCCCGGTGTCATCGAGGTCGCGCCGCGGATCAGCACCGGCGTGACCGTCAGCGCTGGCGACGAGATCGGCGACGTCTTCGCGATGGTCGTCGGCGCGCCCCTGACGTGGTTCGAGAGGCGCCTGGGCGCGCGCGACAAGCTCGTCGCGGGCGGCTGGTTCACCGGCGCGAAGGACGAGCTCATCTTGGGCAGCAAGGTGGCCGAACGCGCCAAGGCCAAGGTCGGCGACGAGGTGATCCTGCTGGGCGTCACCCGCGACGGCTCGATGTCACCGATCAAGGGGCGGCTGGTCGGCGTCGTCGGCGGCGTCGCCGGTGGCGTGGATTCGCAGATCCTCGCGCCGCTGGAGGCGATTCGCTGGTTGACCGACATCGAGGACGGCGCGGTCGAGCTCCTGGTCTATGGCGAAGGCTACCGCGACGCGGCGGCCCTCGCGGTGTCGCTCCGCCAGGTCCAGGCGGCCAGCGGCGCAGGTCAGGGCGCCCTCGACATCAAGGCGTGGTCCGAGCGCGACCCGTGGGCGTCGATGCTCAAGGCCACCGAGGGCATGCAGAACATCATCGTCTTCATCATCGTCTTCCTCACGGCGCTTGGCATCTGGAACACCATGATGATGTCGGTGCTCGAACGCACCCACGAGATCGGCGTGCTGCGTGCGATGGGCCTGACCCGCGCCGGCACCGTCGCGCTCTTTGTGCTCGAGGCGCTCGCCATCGCGGTGATCGGCGGCCTCGCCGGTCTGGTCCTCGGCGGCGTGCCGTCCTGGCTGCTTGAGACCCACGGCCTGCACATGGGCGCCGAGGTCGCCGCCAAGATGAGCGCGACGATGCCGATCGGCGAGACGGTCTACGCCGACCTGACCGCCAGCGGACTGGTCAACGCCTTCGTTCTTGGCCTGGTCATCGCCTTCCTTGGCAGCGTCCTACCGTCCATGCGCGCCGCCGGGATCCAACCCGTCGCCGCGATGCGCAGCGGCCGTTGAACGGGCCGCACCAGCTGTTGTCTCGCAACCGGAGCGCCGTCATGAAGCATACCGTCCCCGCCGCCCCGGCCATCCTTGTCGCGCTGGCCGCCGTCGCCGTCCTCGCCATGACGCTCGCGTCGCCCGTGGCGTCGGCCGCGCCCGGTGACAAGCCGGCGGTGGCCCCTGCGACGCCACCCGCAGCGCCGCCGGCCGACAAGCCAGCCGCCCCTCCCCCCTCCGCTCGCGTGCCGACGGCCGACGAGCTGCTCACCGCCCTCGACGCCAACATGACCTTCGCGACCCGCACGGCGAAGCTCAAGATGACGGTCGTCAACGGCAAGCGCACGCGCGTCTTCGAGATTATCAGCTACGGCCGCGGCGAAGAGGACGCTGCGATGGAGTACCGCGCCCCGGCTCGCGAGAAGGGCACCCGCATGCTCAAGCTGGGCGACGAGCTGTGGATCTACATGCCGACCATCGATCGGGTGCAGAAAATCAGCGGCCACATGCTGCGCCAGGGCATGATGGGCTCGGACCTGAGCTACGAAGACATGATGGCCTCGCGCGAGCTGCGCAAGCGCTACACCTCGAAGGTCACCGGCGACGCCACCGTCGGTGGCCGGCCGTGCTGGAAGCTCGAGATGGTCGCGACCGACAAAAGCGTGACCTATCCGCGCCGAGAGACCTGCGTCGACAAAGAGACGATGATCGCGGTCGAGCAGAAGCTCTTCGCGCTCAGCGGCATGCTGATCAAGACCTGGACGATGTCGGCCGTGCAGACCTTCGAAGGCGGCCGGCGCTTCCCGACGAAGATGGTGATCCGCGACCACCTGCGCAAAGGCTCAGAGACCCGCATCGAGATGAGCGGGATCCGCTTTGGTGTGGCGCTGGAGCGCGAGGTCTTCAGCCTGCGCTGGCTGGAGCGGCGCTAGCTGGCCGGAGCGGCGCTAGAGCGGGTTTGCGGGATTTCTACCCAAAATAGTCCGGCGCGTTTCCCGGCTTCCACTTGATGTTGCAGCCGATGCTCGCCAGCTGCGGCTCGGGCACCGCCTCGCCGTGGATGACCGCGAGCGTCGCGGCGCGCAGGTCGGCGCCGGTGACGGGCATACCGCTGCCG
>CALGHC010000701.1 GCA_937915965.1 uncultured Myxococcales bacterium | reverse complement strand
ACCGGGCGCGGCTTCATGATTGGCGCCGGTGCGGCGACCTCGATCGGGTCGGCCGGTCGGGTGGCGAGCAGGCGCTGTACCTCTTCGGTCGAGAACGCCACGGTCTCAAGCGGATCGAGATCGCCGCTGCCTTGCACTTCGGCACCGGTGAGCTCCAGGCGCTCGATCTCGGCGAGGCCCGGCCCTGTCTTGAGCGAGAAGGTCAGGGAGAACTTGCCGATCTGGATGTCGTCACCGTCCTGCAGCCGGCAGGCCTTGGTCTTGCGACCCCGCACAAAGAGGCCATTCGCCGAGCCGTCATCGCGGACGGCGAAGAGGCCATTGCCAAAGCCGACGGTGGCGTGGTGGCGAGAGACCCCGTCGTTGTCGATGACGATCCGGCAGGACGGATCGCGGCCGATCGACACCCGGCTGGTGCGGATTGGGTAGCGCTTCATCTCGCGTCCCTTGAGGCTGAGAATGAGCTCGGGCATGACGGTCCTCGCGACTTTGCGGCTGGGTTCCGCGGCTGGGGCTCCGCAGCTGGGTGTCCTCATCCGAGGCTTCGCGGCCGACAGGAGCCCGCCGATCTGTAGCGCGGATCGGTCGGCAAGGCGAATTCCTGCGTGGCCGCTGCCTCCGCCCACGGATGGCGCGGCGGCCGGGAACGTGGCTGCCATGGGGCTCGTCGTAGCGCCGTGGTCCGGGCGGCCGGGACGACGGCGACGACGGCGACGGCGACGGCAACGACAGGGACGACAGAGACGACAGAGACGAATCACATAGAGGTAGGACAAAAACTGGCTTGCCTGTTTTTTAGACGCCGCGCGCCGCCTCGGGCCACAGCAATTTGTGCAGCTGCACCTGCAGCCGGCCCCGCTCGCCGCTGTTCAGTAGCCATTCGGCCAGCTCGGCTGCCGCCACCTCGCCCTCGACCGGCGACCAAAGCACCTGCGCCGGACACGTGTTCAGTTCGCTCGCGAGGCGGTCGCGCGCCCAGTCGAAGTCCACGCGATTGGCGACGACGATCTTGAGCTCGTCGCGCGGGCGCATCCCCGCCAGCGCCGGCCACACGTTGCGATTGGCCTCGGCCGATCCCGGGCATTTCAGATCGGCGATCACCCTCACGCGGGGGTCGAGGTGAGCGAAAGCGAACGCCCCGGAGGTCTCAAGGAGGACCTCAAACCCGGCCTCTGCGAGCGCCGAGAGCAGCGCCGGAGTCTGCTTCTGAGCGAGCGGCTCGCCTCCGGTGACCTCGACGAGCGGCACACCCAGCGCCACAACCTGGTCGACGATCGCGGCGACGGTGTACTTCTCGCCGCCTGTAAAGCTGTATGCCGTGTCGCACCAACGGCAGCGCAGCGGGCAGCCAGCGAGGCGAACGAAGGTGCACGGACGACCCGCGTGGGTCGATTCGCCCTGGATCGAGCGGTACAGCTCGGTCACAGTGACAGTGGCCTGCAGCTCGGCCCGGCGCGGCGGTAGCGCGCTCAAGCCCTGGCTCCGCGCGCCGTCTCGGCGTCCTGGTTGCGCTGCCAGACCATGCGCAGGCCATCGAGGGTGAGGAACTCGGCGACCTCGCCGATCGCCGTCGTCTCGCGGGCGATCAGCGCCGCCAGCCCGCCGGTCGCGATCACGGTGGGCGTCTCGCCCAGCTCCTTGGCGATCCGCTCGACAAGCCCCTCGACCAACGCGACATAACCAAAGACCAGGCCGCTCTGGATCGCTTGAACCGTCGTGCGGCCGATGACCTTGGGGGGCCGCGCGACCTCGACACGCGGCAGCCGCGCGGCGTGGCGAAAGAGCGCGTCGGCGCTGATGCCCACGCCCGGCGCGATGACGCCGCCGAGGTAGGCGCCGTCGTTGCGGATGACGTCGAAGGTGGTGGCTGTGCCGAAGTCGACGACGATGCACGCGCCATGGCAGCGGTCGAAGGCTGCAATGGCGTTGACGATCCGGTCGGCGCCGACCTCGCGGGGATTGTCGTAGAGGATCGGCATTCCAGTCTTGACGCCCGGGCCGATCACGAGCGGCGGGCGGCCGATAGCCCCATGGCACAGGCCCTCGAATACCTCAGTTAGCGGCGGCACGACCGAGCCGATCACCGCCTCGTCGATGTCCTCGAAGCTCAAACCGCGCTGACCCAGCAGCACGCCGAGCAGGGCGCTGTATTCGTCAGCCGTGCTGGCGCGGCGGCTCTCGATGCGCAGGTGTTCGATCAGCTCCTCGCCCCGATACAGGCCGAGCACGGTGTTGGTGTTGCCGATGTCGATGGCGAGCAGCATGGCATCCTCGTTCTTCGCTCTCTGTGCGGATCGACCGTTCAATCTCTACGTGGACGGCTCTCTGCGCGGGTCGTTCTCCTGGCATCCGCCCGGGGACGCCATCTTTGGCGCGGCGCACCATGGAGGGTCGCTCGCCGCGGCCACGATGGCTAGCGGTCGGCAGAGGACGCTCTGGGCGCCCTCGTCCCGGTGGCCCGCGCGGTCCAGCGGCGACACGCGCAGCCAGCCGCTGGAGTCGACGCCATCGAGGACCGCGCGCGTCACCGCTGGTGCACCCACATCGAGGTCGACGACTTCGCCCCGAAAACACAGGGCCGCGTCGATGGCGGCGAGATCAAGCGCACCGCCCGCCTTCTGCCAGGCGCGCACTGCGCTGCGTACCGCCCGCGCGATCCGTCCCGCGAGGAAGCTGCGATCGATTGGGCCGTCGACGGGCCGATCGAGCGACGTGGCGTGGCCCCGCAAGGCGGCAGGGAAGCTGGTCGCCGGCGTCGAGACGTTCAAGCCAATCCCAGCAAACCAGGCGGTCGCCGCGCCGGTTGGCTGCCCGGGGACGGGCTCGGCGATGCAGATCACTCCGCCGACCTTGCGCCATCGGCCATCGGCGCCGCGGATCAGCAGGTCGTTGGGCCACTTCAGCCCGACCGTGACCCCGCAGATCTGATCCAGCAGGTGCACGACCGCCAGCCCGACGACGATCGACGCGCGCGGCAACATCTCCAGGGGCAGGTCCAGCCGGCACCCCAGCGACAGGTGCAGCGCTGTCGCCGCAGGCGAGTACCACGACGCGCCGCCGCGGCCGCGACCGCCGGTCTGGCGATCGGCCACCGCGAGCCACCAACCACAATCGTCGGGCCCGGCGGCCTGGGCGAGACGCCGCACCTCGTCCTGCGTCGACACGCAGACCTCGCGGACGTCGATCGCCGACCACGCGCGCGCACCGTCAGCGCCGCCGCCGTGGCCGCGATCGCCCGCCCCATACCCGAGCGCGCTGCCGATGACGTCGCGGTCGAGCTCGGAGGCTGGCGCTGGGTTGCTGGTCATCGTGTCTTTGGCCGCCATCTGATCAGGTCTCGAGCAGTCTGAGCGACAGGTCGGCGGCGACGACCGAGTGCGTCAGCGCGCCCATCGAGATCAGATCCACGCCGGTTGCTGCGACCTCGGCCAGACGCCGGCGCACCATGTTGCCGCTCGCCTCGAGGAGGGCCCGGCCGGCAGCGCGGCTGACCGCAGCGCGCAGGGTCTCCGTGTCCATGTTGTCGAGCAGGATGAGCTCGGCGCCGGCGGCGAGGGCCTCGTCGAGGCCGGCGAGGTCCTCGACCTCGACCTCCACCTTGATCAGATGCGAGCCCACCGCGCGCGCCTGCCGAATGGCCGCGGTGATCGAGCCCGCCGCGCGGATGTGGTTCTCCTTGATCAAGATCCCGGCGTCGAGCGCGGTGCGGTGATTGCGTCCCCCGCCCATTCGGACCGCGTACTTGTCGAGCGCGCGGTAGCCTGGCAGCGTCTTGCGGGTGTCGACGATCACCGCTCTGTGGCCCGCGACCGCATCGACACATGCGCGCGTGGCGGTCGCGATGCCCGCCGTGCGGCCAATGAAATTCAGCGCGGGTCTCTCGCCGATGAGGATCCCGGCCACTGGCCCGCGGATGTCGATCACGTCGGTGCCGGTGGTGACGGGCCCGCCCTCGTCGACCAGGGGTGTGCAGACGATCGCCGGATCGACCCGCCGCATCACCTGGCCGAAGAGCTGCAGCCCGCAGATCACCAGGTCTTGCTTGGCGCGCACGACGGCGTGGCCTTGCTGTTCGGGCGGGACCGTCGCCATCGTAGTCAGATCGCCGGTACCGACGTCTTCGGCGATGGCCAGCTCGATGAGCGCGCGGATCGCGGGTGTGTCGAAGAGCATGGTGTCCATCCCGTTCTCAAGGCCGCGGTCGCTGTCGGTCGCTGTCGGTCGCTGTCGGTCGCTGTCGGTCGCTGTCGGTCGCTGCCGGTCGGCGTCGGTCGCGGCCGGACGGCCTGAGAGCGGCCGCACGGTCGCCTCAGTGGATGCGGA
This sequence comes from uncultured Myxococcales bacterium, assembly GCA_937915965.1. Lineage (GTDB taxonomy): Bacteria > Myxococcota_A > UBA9042 > UBA9042 > UBA9042 > CALGHC01. Next base: position 18,798 of record CALGHC010000701.1, on the reverse strand, counting down.
TCGGCGCGTGCGCGCCGCTGTGCGGAAACTCCGTGATCTCTCTCGCCGCGGCGATCAGCGACGCGACCCGGCCACGATTGGGTTCGGCGAGGGCGTCGACGCCCACCAGTGGCAGGCGCAGCGGCCCGCCGAGCATCGCGTGCAGGGGGATCGGGTTCTTGGCGGCGAAGACGGCGCGCACACAAGGCAGCAGCGCCGCTTGCAGCTCGGCGGCCTGGCCGTGGTGGCCCGCCCGAGCGAGATCGCAGAGCACCTGAAACTCGCGTGGCCAGACGTTCGCCGCTGCGGAGATGACGCCGGTGCCGCCGCGCCGGATGAGCTCGGCGACCAGATGGTCTTCACCCGAGACGACTGAGAATGAGCTTCGGTCGGTCCCGTCGAGGATCGCCTGTACCTGATCGAGATCGCCGCTTGCCTCCTTGACGCCGATGATCGCCGGATGGCGGGCGAGCTCGATGCAGGTCGCGGCGCTGATGTTGCAGCCGGTGCGCGATGGCACGTTGTACAGCACCACGGTCGCCCCGTGCCGCCCGGCCTCATCGGCGCAGGCGTTGAAGTGAGCGATCAGGCCCTCTTGCGGCGGGTTGTTGTAGTAGCCAGTGACGTGCAGCAGGGCGTGTGCGCCGCCCTCGACGAGGATGCGCCGGCTTAAGTCGATCGCTGCCCCGGTGGCGTTGGAGCCGGCGGAGGCGATGATCTGCACCGCGCGGCCGTGGCTCTCCGCGAACCGGCTGGCGACGGCGACCCCGCGGCGCACCAGCTCGACCTGCTCGTCGGCCGTGACCGTGGCGCTCTGACCGGTCGTCCCGGCGATGACGACGCCGTGCGAGCCGGCCTCGAGGACCGCGTCGACCAGGCGTTCGAACGCTCGCCAGTCGATGGCGATGCCGTCGCGCGTCGATGTCATCGGAGTGATCACGGCTGGATACGAGCCGTGCAAGTCGGTGGCACTGAGCATGGCCTGTTGCCTCATGGTGCGTCCGGTGGCTCATGGCCGGTTCGGGCGCGGTTGGGTTCGGGCGCGGTCGGGTTCGGGGTCGCGCGCCAAGCGCGGGTCGCAGCCGCAGGCCGCGCACGAGTCGCGGACGGTAGCGGCAGGTGCAGGGCCGCGCAAGCGCCGGTTCGCCGCTTCGCCGATCCGCGTCGCCACCGTGATGGCGGCCGTGAACGTGATGTACAGACGTCTGCGGGGCCGGGCTAGCCGGTCGCGGGTTGGGCCGCGGCCCGCCCAGGGACTGTGCCCATCATGATCGGGATTGCCACCTTGATCATCAACGTGAAGGCGAGGAAGCCGACGCTGAACACCATCGCCGCGACGCGGACCTCGGTCCAGCTGGGCGTGTACTCGTAGATCTCGCCGATCACCGACGGTGTGAAGCCCGGGATCACCAGCGCGACGCCCTTCTCGATGTAGCAGCCCGAGTAGATCAGCAGCGCGCCCAGGTTGAGCGTGATCGGGTTGCGGCGCGTCTTTGGCACGAGGAACAAGAGGAACGCCGCAGTGCTGCAGATGACCGATGCCCAGCCAAAGACCACGATAGACCGGTGCTCGCCGATGCCCGAGAAGAGGTACGTGTAGTGCACGAGGTGGTGGGTGTTCGAGTAGTACTCGCGGAAGATCTCAGCGCCGAAGAGGAAGAGGTTGATGAACATGGCGTAGGCCATCAACTCAGCGATCTTCCACAACGCCTCGTCCTTGATGCGCAGATCCGCGGTCTTGCGCAGGATCTGCAGCAGCACCAGGATGATCGCTGGCCCCGAACAGAACGCCGACGTCAGGAAGCGCGGCGCGAGGATGGCGGCGTTCCAGTACGGCCGCGAGGCCAGGCCGCTGAACAGGAACGCCGTCACCGTGTGAATGCTCACCGCGGCGGGGATCGAGAGCATGATCAGCGGCAAGGCGAAGCGCTTGCTGTAGGGGCGGCCGCGGTAGCCGCGGTAGAGCATATGCGCCGCGATGGTGACATTGAGCACGAGGTACAGGTTGAGCACCAGCACGTCCCAGGCGAGCAGCGAGCGGGGGAAGTTCGGTCCGCCGATGAAAGGCATCAGGTGCCAGGCGCGCTCCGGTCGTCCGACGTCGACGGTGACGAAGCCGATGCACATGATGATCGCGCTGATCGCGAGCAGCTCGCCGATGACGACGATCTCTTTGATCGGCTTCCAGTTGTAGACATACGCCGGGATGACCAACACGACCGCGGCGGCGGCGACGCCGACGAGGAACGTGAAGTTGCCGATATAGAACCCCCACGAGACCGGGTCGCGCATCGCCGTCACGCCGAGCCCTTGCTCAAGCTGGTCGACGTAGGCGAGGCCACCCCAACCGATCAGCGCGAGCAGTCCGACGATCCAGGCCCAGTACAACGGCCCGCCGGTCGTCATCATGCGGACGCTGGCTCGGACGAATTCGAGGATGCTTTTCACGCGCTCCATCTGCGCCTCACGACCCCGAAGGGACTACAGTCCGAAGAAGTAAAAGAACTTCGGCCGGGTGTTGAGTTCCTCTTTGAGGATAAAGACGCGCTTGTTTTCAATCACATAGCGCACCTCGCTGTCCGGATCGAGGAGGTTGCCGAACTTGCGCGCGCCGACGGGGCAGACCTCGACACAGGCGGGGTACCGCCCGGAACGCACGCGTGCGATGCAGAACGTGCACTTCTCGACGACGCCAAGCATGCGCGGCCGGTTGCCCAGGTAGTGCGTATCGGTGTTGAGCTCGTCGACCGGGATGCTCGGCTCGCCCCAGTTGAACTTGCGCGCGCCGTAGGGGCACGCGGCCATGCAATACCGGCAGCCGATGCACCAGTTGTAGTCGATCACGACGATGCCGTCGGGTTCCTTCCAGGTGGCGCCAACCGGGCAGACCTTCTCGCAGGGCGAGTCCTCGCACTGCTGGCAGGCGACCGGCATGTAGAAGTGGCCAGGCCGCGGCACGGTCTCGGCGTCGTAGTAGGCGTCGGCGTGCTGCAGGTCGATGCCCTTCTCCTTGTCCATCTCCAGCACTTTGATGTAGTGGATCTGCGGGTCGCGCGACTGGTTGTTTTCCTCGACGCACGCGTAGACGCAGCGGCGGCAGCCGATGCAACGCGACAGGTCGAGCGCGTAGCCGAAGAGGACGCCCTCTTCGGCCGGCTCGATACTGACCTTGAAGTCGCGGCCGTACTTCTCTTTGTACTCAGCGACCAGACGCTCGACCACGCGCTGCTTCTCGGCGCCGTCGAGCTCGCGAAAGTTGTCCTGGAAGAACTTCTCGCGCTCCGCCACCGAGCACTGCGTGAGCAGACCGACGGCGGCGGCCATCCCAGCGCGCTTGATGAAGCCGCGCCGATCGAGCGCGTCGCCGCCGCCCTCGTCCGCCAGCGCGTCAGGGCCGCACGACTGCCCGTCGCCGCCGCACGAGGTGCCGCCGCTGCCACAGGGTACGTTGTCGTCGCCGCACGGTGGCCGGCTGTCGTCGTTGTGGTGGGCCATCTCGCCCCTCCTCGTCGCTGCCCTGTGGGCGACTGAAGTCGCTTGCCTACTGCATGATCTCGGACGGTCGCTTGGGAATCGGCTCTGGCTTGAGCGGCGCAAAGCGGGGCGCGTGCGGATCGTGACAGTGCACGCAAAGCAGGTACTGCTTGGCGCCGTTCCAGTTGCCGGTGCGCTTGCCGTGCACCCCCGCGCGCCAGTCGCGCAGCTTGGGCCCATGGCACTGGCCGCAGAGCTGATACGACACCGAGAAGTCGATCAGGCGCCCACCCGCGAGGCGCAGCTTGTCGCGATCTGTCGGGTTGTGGCAGTCGAAGCACCAGCGGTCACGGTTGCCGTGCACGAGGTGGATATTGTCGTGCTCGTCTTCGAGTTTGCGCGGTGTCTCGTCGACGTCCTCGTCTTTATGACATTCCGAGCACGGGAAGATGCCCTCCGAGAACGGCGCGGGTGGCACCGGCGTCGCCTCTGGATCGAGCATGACGGTCGGCGTCGCGGCGTCGGCGAGTGCGGTCGGAGTCGTCTCTGCGGCGAGTTCGGTGACGGTCCCCTCGCCGGCGAGGCCGTGGGCGGCGGCGGACCCGGGCTTCTGTGAGTGCTTCTGCTTGTACCATTCGGGTGTTTCCGAGTGGCCCACGCAACCTGCGACGAGCAACGCCGCGACGCAGATGGTCATTCGTGCGACCGCTGAGAGCTGTTTCAACACAGACACGAGGCGACCTCCGTGTGGGGCGCACGGCCCAGCGGGTCGATGAGCGGCCGTTGTGAAGGCTTCGCTTGCGGTCCGCATGGCGTCTCTCCCCGCGACTTTGACCAAACAGCGAACTCTAGGGGCCGCTCCGCCAGTCACAGCCGCCCCTCTGATGCCACCTACCCGCGGCATCGTCAATAGGGATATAGATGTCCGATGATAGATTTCGCAGCGCACGGCCCCACATCGGCCCGCGCCGATGGTTCGGATGTGCGCGTGGGCACAACGATCGAAGCGCTTGCCAAGCTGGCGAACGGCGCGGCCTCGAACGGCGCGAAATAGCCCACTCTTTGGTCCGTTGGCGCGGGGTCACTCGACCTCGAACTCCTTCAACCGCCGATAGAGGCTGCGCTCGCTGATGCCAAGCGCCGCCGCTGCCTGCGCGCGGTGCCCCTCCAGTCGCGCCACCACGAACTCGATATACTGCCGCTCGATCTCCCACAGCGGCACGATGTCCGAGCTCCCCCGCCGCAGATACGGTGTCGCCGCGGCGCGGATGGCTGGTGGCAGGTCACCCGGTTCGATGACCTCGCGATCGGTGAGCGCGATCACCTGCTCGACCACGTGGACGAGTTGGCGCACGTTGCCGGGCCAGCGGAACTGGGTCAGCTGGTCGATCGCTTCGACCGAGAAGCGCTTGGTAGCGCCAAAGCGTGTGTTGAAGAGCTCGGTGTAGTGGGCGACGAGATGGGCGACATCGTCAGCGCGCTCGCGCAGGGGCGGCACCGTGATCTGGATGGTGTTGAGTCGGTACAGCAGGTCGTCGCGGAAACGGCGCTGCTCGACGAGGCTCGCGAGGTCGCGGTTCGTCGCCGCGACGACCCGCACATCGACCTCGATCTCCTGGGTGGACCCCAACCGCCGAAACGTCCCGCTCTCGAGCACGCGCAGCAGCTTGACCTGGATCGAGGGCGAGACGTCGCCGATCTCGTCGAGAAAGATCGTGCCCGTGTCGGCGACCTCGAAGAGACCGTGCTTTCGGTGGCGTGCCCCCGTGTATGCCCCCTCCTCGTGCCCGAAGAGCTCGCTCTGTAGCAGATCCTCTTGCAGCGTCGCGCAGTCGACGACGACAAACGGCTGATCGCGCCGTCCGCTGCGGTTGTGCAGCAGCTTCGCTACCAGCTCCTTGCCCACCCCCGTCTCGCCGGCCACCAGCACGGTGGAGTCGAGGGGCGCGACCCGATCGATCAAGTTCATCACCTCGTGAAAGCGGGCGCTGCGGCCGACAAACGCGGTGCCCAGGTCCGGCGGCGCGAGGCCGCCTCGCAAGATGGTGTTGCGCTCTACCAACGCGCGCCGGTCCATCGCTCGCTGCAAAGTGACGTCGATCTCGTCGGGCGAGCATGGCTTGGTCAAATAGTAGAAGGCGCCCAGCTGCATCGCCTCGACCGCGCTGTTGATCGTGCCGTGGCCGGTCAAGAGCACGACCTCCAGGCGAGGATGCTGGGCGCGGGTGGCGGCGAGAACCTCGAGGCCGTCCATTCCCGGCAGGCGCATGTCGAGGATCATGAGGTCGCATTCGTTCTGCGCCAGCCAGGCGAGCGCTGCGGCGCCGCTGGGCGCGGCATGCGGGTCGTAGCCCCGGCTGTGCATGGCTCGCAGCAGCACGGTACGCAGGTTGGTGTCGTCGTCGACGATCAGCAGTCGGTTGTAGCGCATCACGCGCCCTCCATTGGCGGGAAGAGCGCCACGAATGTCGAGCCGCGCCCGGGCTCGCTCGCTACAGTGATCTCGCCGTGCCACTGGCGGGCGAGGTTGGCCGAGATGAACAGTCCCAGGCCTGTCCCACCCTCTTTTCGGCTGAAGAAGGGCTCGAAGAGCCGCTCCGTCGCCTCCGGGGGGATGCCGTGACCCGTGTCGCTGACCACGATCGCGACGCCGCCGTCGCCGGTCGCACGCGCAGCTACCGTGACCGATTCGCCGGTCGTACAAGCCTGAACCGCGTTGACGATCAGATTGAGTAGTACCTGTTGCACCGCGCCACCATCGGCCTGAATCGACAGTCCAGGCGCTATGTCTTCGACCCGCAGCGCGACCCCGGCGCCCCGCGCGGTGGCTTGGATGAGCGGCACGACGGCCTCGATCACCTTGCGGACGTCGAGCACGCTGGGCGAGAGCGCGCGGCCGGCCGAGAGGCTGAGGAACTGCCGAGTGATGCGACGGCATCGCTCAATCTCACTTTGGATCAGGTCGGCGCTCTCGCGGATCTCAGCGAGAGCGCTGCGCCCGGCGTCGCCGCGCTGGCTCGCTCTGCTGATCTCGTCGGCGCAGACCAAGACCGTGTTTAGCGGTGTGTTGAGCTCGTGCGAAAAGCCCGACGCCAGCATACCCAGCGACGCCAGCCGTTCGGCCGTCGCCATGCGGGCTTCGCGGTCTTTGCGCGCGGTGATATCGCGGGCCACCAGGACGACCTGCATCACCTGCGCGTCGCCATCGACGATCGGCGACGCGAAGACCTCCTCGCTGCGCTCGGTGTGGGTGGCCGGATCGCGCCACGTGTGGATCGCGGTCTGCAAGGCGCCGGTCTCGAAGACCCGTTTGGCCGGGCATCCGCCGCTGTGGAAGCCCTCGCCACAGGATCGTCGCTGCCCGAATATCTCGCAGCACGTGTGCAAACGGAGCTCCTCGGCCGAGCTGCCGGCGCGGCGGGCAAAGGAGTCATTGAGGGCGACGACGTTCAATCCGACATCGACGACGAGGAGGCCGTCGTCGACGCTGTTCATGAGATTCTCGAGGCGGGCGCGCTGAAGAACTTGGGCATCCAGGAGCACCTGGAGCGATCCCGCCATGTGGTTGAATGCCTCGCCCAGCCGCGCGAACGGGCCGTCGCGGCCGACAGAGACGCGCCGTCGTAGATCGCCAGCCGCTATCGCCCTCGCCCTCGCTTCCAGGGCGCGCAGCGGGCCGACGTAGACGCGCCGGCTGATGAGGCCAAAGCCGATGATGAGCACCAGCGTCAGCCCGACGATCCACAGCTGCATCGCGAGGACCTCGGCCCGCAGCTCCGTGCTTGCCTCCTCGAGCGAGGTATCGGTGATCAGCACGCCGTTGAGCACGTGCGACGTGCCGTGGCACTCGTGACAGGATTCTTGGTTGCGAAACGGCAGCACGTTGCGCAGGACTTCGCCTCCGGCGATGTCGACCAAGGCCGACTCGGCGCGCTGTCCCGGCGGCTTGGTGTGGCAGATCGAGCACTCGGCGGAGGTGTTGCGATCCCACTTGCGCTCGAAAAGCTTCTTGTCGCTGGCGAAGCGAAGCTCGCCCTGGCTGTCGAAGATCATCAGGCGCAGGACGCCAGGTGTCTGGGCGAACTTCTCGACCAGGGGCCAGATAGCGTCCCGCTGGCCTGCGAGCATCTCGTGTTCAAAGGCCGACTGCATCAGGCGCCCCTGCGTCGCTACCTGGCGGCGCAGTCCGTCGACCCGGCTGTCGTAGTGGCGTTGGGCGGCGAGGAAGAGCACGACAAAGAGCGTCACGCCGACGAGCGCCGTCACCGCGACCGCGAGGCGGATGGTCAGCGGATCGAAGCGTTCGCTCTTCCGTGCCTGGGCTGCTTTGGCCTCTTGGCGCGGCACGCGGTTCCCTTGGGAGCGCTCAGCGGTACACGCGAGGGGTGGACGCCGGGAGCGGTGACAGGAGCCGCATCATAGCCGCTGACGACGGCGTCGACAACGCGACGCCTGGCGGGTCAGTCCTTGCTCGCCTCGCGGTCCGCGCGGAATCCCTCTGAGAGGATGCTGGTCATCGTGATCGCCGCGACGACACCCACCGCGCCAAAGACCGGGATGACTACCGACATCACGCCATGCTCTTCGGTCCCGCCGGTCGCGAAGAGCGCGCTGAACCAGACCAGAACACCACAGAAGTAGGCGACCGTGCCGCAGATGAGCGCCACCTGCAGGAACCGCACGAAGGCGCTGTCCTTGGCGTTGCTGACGGGCGTGGGGACGTTGTCACTCATGGAGACCACCTTTACTCGCCCGCTGGGCCGGCCTTGGCGCTCGAGCGCATATAGGCCAGGACGTCGAGCATCTCTGCGTGTGTCAGCGTCGGCCAATGCTGGCCGTCGGCGATCAGTTCCTTCAACATCTTCTGGCCACTGTTCCACACCGCGTGTGAGAAGTATGCCGCCGAATCTTCGGCGTGCATCGTCGCCAGCGCTGGCGCCGCCTGCGTGCCCTTGCCGTGGCAATCGATGCAGCCCTTCGCCGTGAAGATGGCCTCGCCCTGTTCCGCGTTGCCGGACTTCTCGATGTACGTCTGCGAGAGGAGATACGTCACGATATGGGCCATCTCCTGCGCGTTGATGTGCTGCGGCTCGATGCCACGCTCGCCCATCAAAGTGAGCATCGCGGGCAGGTGGTTGAGGACGTTGACGGCCGCCTCGGCGATGTTGCCCGGCAGGCTCACCGAGGCAAGATCCGGCGCTTCACCACCGCTGCCGCCCACTTCGTGGCAGCTCAGGCAGCGCTTCTCTTGCAGCAGGCGCGCCCCGTCGGCGGGGACACCCAGCTGCAGGTAGATCTTGTCGCTTGAGGGCGACACCGAGCGCACGTAGGCGATCATGTCGGTGATCTCGCCCGGCGCGAAGACGGGCCACTCCATGCCCTTCTCCTTCATCGCCTCGCGCATCGCAGGGCCGGCTTCCCACATCTTCTGGACCCACAACACGGGGTTGGTGTAGCGCGCCCACTTGCTCAGGTCCGGGCCCAGGTCGCCGCCGCGGCCGCTGACCTGATGGCACTCGCGACACCCGTGCCGCAGCATCGCCAGGCGCCCAAGGCGCGGATCTCCGGCCGCGTCCATATTCCGCACGTAGAAGAAGAATGAGAAGATGTCTTCCATCTCTTCGTTCGAGATGGGCTCCACTGGCAGCTTGAGGTCTTCGATCTTGGTCCACATGCGCGGACCGTGATTCCACAGCGCAGCTGCCAGTCGCCCCTCGGAGATTGCACCCGAGCTTGCCGCGCCCAGGTCCGGCGCCTGATCTCCGCCCCGCCCCCAGACGGCGTGACAGTCGATGCAGCGCTTGTCGAGGAACAACTGCCAGCCGCGCGCGGCCGCGTCGGGCGTGAGGCGCGCCAGTCGTCCGGCAACCGGAGCTTCACGTGCCGGCGCAGCGTTCTCGGCCGCTCCGGCAGTCGCCGTTTGCGCTTCCGGCACGTCGGTCGGATCGCCAGCGGCGCCCTCGGCGGTGGCGGCCGACTGGCCGCTGGTTGTGGAATCCGCGATGGTTTCGCCCGTGCCGCGGCCCAATACAGCCACAGCGATGAGGACGACCGCGGCAAGCACAGCTGTCAACAGGTGCTTCGTGCTCACGATGCGACCTCCGGCAAGTAGGACTCGATGCGCTCTGTCACTTCCTTGACGCTGTTCTCCCGACCTTCCTGGATTTCCCAGATGGAGACGATCGGGAAGAACTTGGTGAAGAGCATGTAGAGGAACATGAAGAGTGCGAAGCAGCCGGCCATGATGCCCCACTCGACCCAGCTCGGCGTGTAGGAGCCGCGGGCGATGGGCATCCGCGGGTTCGACAGGGTCGGCACCACGATGATCCAGCGCTCGAGCCACATGCCGATGACCACCGTGACGGAGGCCACACAGGTGCCGTAGACGTTGCGGAATCGGCTCGGCACCAGGCAGATGACCGGAACCACGAAGCAGCAGATCACCATGGCCCAGAACTCGGGGGCGTAGCGTCCGCGCCACTTCTCCCAGAAGACGTCCATGTGGGTCGGCTCGTGGCCGTACCAGGTGGTCACAAACTCCGAGCCCGTGAAGTAGAACCACACCACCGCCATGACGAGCAGCAGCAGGCCGAGGTAGTTGAAGTGGATGTCCTTGAGGTAGCCCTGCAGGCCGTACGCCCAGCGGATGAGCGCCATCGCGAGGATCAGCGCGGCGATGCCGCTGAAGATGGCGCCGACCACGAAGTAGGGCCCGAAGATGGCGCTGTGCCACATCGGCTGGACGGTCATCGCGAAGACGAAGGAGACCACGGTGTGGACCGAGACAGCCACGGGGATGATGAGCACGGCCATCACCGAGATCGCCTTCTCAAGGACGTGCCACTGGCGTTTGGTACCACGCCAACCCAGGGCGAGCACGGAATAGAGCAGATGGAATTTGTTGGTGTTGTCTCGCATGATCGCGACGTCGGGGATCAGCGGCAGGTAGAGGTAGACCGCACTACCAGTGAGGTAGACGGTGACGCTGCAGACGTCCCACAGAAGCGGCGACTGCAGCCGGCCGTAGAAGATGACGTTGAGCAGGCGGTCGGGGCGTCCCATGTCGATCAGGATGTTGCCCACGCCGAAGACCAACACCACCACCGTGATGACCTCGGCGGAGCGTGTGATCGAGCGGCGCCACTCCGCACCCGAGATCCGCAAGATCGCCGAGATCAGCGTGCCGGCGTGGCTGATGCCGATGAAGAACACGAAGTTCGTGATGTAGATGCCCCAGAACACCGGGCGGTTCATACCGGTGACGCCCAGGCCATCTCTGGCCTGCTGCCAGTAGGCGAAGGCGCCAAAAGCCGCCACCGCGAGCAGCAGCGCCGACGCGATGTAGAATTTTTTACCGGTGACAAGGATCGGCGCGATGAGCGCTCGGTCCCTGGTTGCGGCCTCGGATACGTTGACCATTGATCGCGTCTCCCCGTCGTCGGTTCAGGTCTGCTCGCGCAGGTAGATGACCTTGGGCTCGGTGCCGAGGTCCTCGAGGAGCTTGAAAGCGCGCTTGTCGCGGCTGAGCCGGGCCACGTCCGAGTGCGGATTGTCCAGGTCGCCAAAGCTCATCGCTTCGCTCGGGCACGACTCAACGCAGGCCGGGATGTAGTCCTCGGGGGCCAGCTCCCGGTCTTCCCATCGTGCTCGCTCACGCGCCTTCTGCAGGCGGTGGTGGCAGAAGGTGCATTTCTCGACGACGCCCTTGGGCCGCACGGACACGTCGGGGTTGTGAGCCCTTTCGGCGCCTTCCGGCCACTTCGGGTCGAACCAGTTGAAGTAGCGCGCGGTGTACGGGCAGGCCGTCGTGCAGTAGCGGCAGCCGATGCATCGGGCGAAGATCTGGCCGACGATCCCCTCCTTACTGATCTGCGTCGCGCCGACCGGGCACACCTTGACGCAAGGCGGGTGCTCGCAATGTTGGCAGAGGAGCGGGATGTGCCGCGTCTCGACGTTCGGGTATTCGCCGGTCGTCGTGGACATGATGCGGATCCAAAGGATCTCGCGATCGCTTTGCATCGACACCGGATCTGGCGGCGCAACGTTATTCTCGGATCCGCATGCGACGACACAGGCTTGGCAGCCGTTGCAGCGGTCGAGGTCGATTACCATTCCCCATTTGGGCATCGCCGTGTCTCCGTTTGCTGCCGCCTCGCTAGGCGGGCTCGATCGCGACATAGGTCCTGCTGGCGACGAGCTCGCCGCTGAGGGCCTCGGTTTCGCCCTTGACGAGCGCGAATGGGTCAGCCGCCGGCTGCGGGTCCGTCTCGGTCGCGCCGAGCCCATGGGGGATCGACACGGAGCCAGGCGGAGACGCTGCGTCGACGGCAACGACCGCCTCTATGGCGCCGGTCGCGCTGCGCACGCGTACTTTGTCTCCCGGCCGCAGGCCCAACTGAGTGGCCGTCACCGGGCTCATCTCGACCCACGTCTGCCAGTTGCCGCTGACGTGCTCGCCAGAGATCCCACGCAGGCGCGCGATTCGGCTGGCGGCGCCGCCGACCGACATCGGCGTGTAGACCCGCAGGGCCAGCGGCCGATCGGCCGGAGGGGCCGCCTCGGGGCGCTGGTGTGGCACCACGGCGTCGTCCGCAGGCGGCTTGCCACCGCTGGCGAGCCCTGTGCTCAACGCCTGGGAATAGAACTCAAAGCGGCCCGACGGTGTCTTGAAGACGCGGCTCCACTCCTCGTGGAAGTAGACCGGGTCCCACCAGCCGCCCGACTTGACGAGGGCGTCGAACCAACCGTCGACGTCATCGGTCTGGGGCGGGCGCCAGCCGGCGTGTTCCAAGACCTCGCGCCAGGCCTCGTTGTGGCGAGCACCGAACGCCTGACCGCTGCCAGACTCGTGCAACGCGCTCACTGCGGCCTTGACGAGGCCCCGGTAGTCCTCTGCCGGCAGCTCGACACCCCGTGCGGTCGCGAGTGCGACCCAGATGTCGGCCTCCGGCCGCGACTCGCCCGCTGGCGGCGTCATCGGCTCGGCGAGCGTGATGAGCGGGAATCCACTCGACGTGTGCGTCCAAACATCGCCGAAGGACTCCATATACGTCGCCGCCGGCAGCACGAGGTCCGCGAGGGCGGTCGTGGCGTCGGGCAGTGTGGCGATCGCGATGACGTACTCGGCCTTGGCGACCGCGGCGGCGACCGCCGCGCTCTCAATCGCGTCACCGACGATATCGGTGTCGCACAGAATCAGCGTGTGGATCGGCTTGTCGAGGCCGGTCAGGACACTCTCCGCGCTCCTGCCCTCGGGTCCAATCAGCGGCGATCCTGTCGCGGTGGCCGCAGCCGCGTGGGCCGCGGGCGCCGCCACATCACCGAATGGGTTGGCTTTTAGATCGCGAGGCGCGAGCACGCCGCCCGGGACGTCGATAGCGCCGACGAGGGCGTTGAGGCAATGGATCGCTGCACGTGCGAACGGATCCTGCCCGCCGGGTCGGTCGTTGCCGATGGCCACCGGATGGGCGGCGCCGGCAAAGGCCCGCGAGATCCGCATGAGCGTCTCGATGGACACGCCAGTGACGTTCTGCACGATTGCGGGTGCGAAGTTGCGCAGCACATGGGCCCGGAAGCCCTCGTGCTCTGTGCCCGCGGCGTCCTTCCAGGGCTCGTAGCCGAAGGTGTGCTCGGAGACGAAGACCCGGTTCTCAAGGCCTTCCTTGATGATGACGTGGGCAACACCGAGCGCCAGCGTCGCCTCGGTGCCCGGGCGCAGCGGAACCCACTGGTCGGCGTGAGAGCCGGTCGCAGATCGCCATGCCTCGGCGTGAATCAGGCGACAGCGCCCATCGCGACGCGCCTCGGAGTACACCCGGAAAGTCTCTGTCGGGCGGGCAAACCGCTCAAGGAGACCGCTATCGAACGAGAGCACCACGTCGCTGTGGGCCAGGTCATAGCAGGGCTCGCTCCACAGCCCCTGGCTCATATACAGCCATGGCGAGGCCGCCGACGGCTCGTAGTGCGGTCGATGCTCGAGGAAGGTCGCGCCGGCGAGCACCGTGGCACGCGTCGCCTTCAGCACGTTTCGGCCGGGTCGGTGCACGACGACGACCGCGCCGGGCTCCTTGGTGTGCTCGGCGAGGCGGGCGATGGCGTCATCCCATGCGACCGGCGTCGGGCTCGCGGTGCGGCCGCCTCTGCGCTCCAGTGGCTGCAGCAGACGGTCGGGATGGTAGAGCAGCTGCGGGCTCGCCATACCGCGTGGGCACAGCCCGCCCCGGTTCAGCGGATGCAGCACGCTGCCGCGCACGTGAACGAGCTTCTCGCTGGTGAAGCGTCCGAGCATGCCGCACGCGCCGGGGCACATGCGGCAGACGCCGGTCGCCCAGCGCTCGCCGTGGCGCGCAGGCAACGGGCCACGGCCGGTCGCGTACGCGAGGTGGTCGAGGAGACCATCGCTAGCGACCACGGCGCCGCCGGCGATGCCCAGTGACTTCAGAAAACTGCGTCTACTCAAAGCCATGCTTGCCTCGTCGAAGTACAGGCTGGTCCTGCGGCCCTCGCTAGCGGTGGCACGCGACGCAGTCGGTGTCCGCACCGGTGCGCTCATGACAGTCAATGCAGAAGCTCATGGTCAGCGCGACCGGTGGTCGGGCCGGCGGTCGCGCACTCTTGCCCATGGTGCCGTGACACTCCGAGCAGGCCAGCTTGGCGAGCACGACGTGGCGACGGTGCGAGTAGAAGACGTGATCGGGCATCCTGAAGAGGCGCTGCCACTGTGGCTCGATGCCGTCCTTGACCGCGGCAAGGATCTTCTTCTCTTCGGGCGCCTCTCCCTGGGCCTCGTCGTGACACTCGCCACAGACCTCAAGGGTCGGCATGCCGCTGTGTTCCTGCGTCTCGTTGTACTGGTGGCAGTCGATGCAGGCGATCTCCTGGTCGACCGTGTGAATGTGGTGCGAAAAAGCGATCGGCTGCACGATGTCGTCCGCGCAGCCGAGCGCGAGGACGCACATCCAAAGGCATGCCATACGCAGCCCACCAATCGCCACCGTCTCGTTTGTGTGTCTATCAACCATACTTGGCGCTCACCGAGTTTTGCAGCTCGCGTAGCCACATGGCCTGCGTTTGACGCAGGCGCCGTCCGACTACGCTCGCGAGGTTGCTACTGACTACAAGGCCGATGTCGGGCCGCGCCGCGAACATCTCGACCAGTCGCGCTCTCGAAAATCCAACGAGTTCACTGTCGACCATCGCCCGCGCGCTCACCGTCGCAGAGTGCGGCGGCACCAGGGCCGACCAGGCCACCGTGCTGCCGACGCCGAGCTCTTCGGTGACGATCTGGCGTTCGGTCGCGAGCACCGTCAGCGGCATCGTCAACTGGATGGTCCCTTTGCGGACAACCATCACGACGCTCGCCTCGTCGCCGAGGCGGAAGAGCTTCTCGCCCGCGAAGTAACTGAACTCGGAGGCCGCCTCGGCGAGAACTACGCGCTGCTCATCGCTGAGTCCCTGCAGGAGCGCGGCGTCTTGTATGGGTGCCAGCAAATTCATCAACTAGCCTCCGCTCGTGGCGACGAGCTCGCTTGCAAGTTCGTTACGGACGGCGCGTCGGCAAAGCGACGTGCCAGGGCGCGCTCTCGGCGCAGGTAGTGATCGATGTGGATCACGACGTGCTCCCGTGGCATTTCGCGCGCGGCGAGATTCTCGCCGTGCCGGTGGCTCGGGCGTTGCTCGCTTTCGAGGAGCTCGTCGTCCACGTCGGCACTGCCCACCATCCATGCAGCCGAGAGCGCTGCGAAAATCCCCCCACCCGCGAGCACGGTGATCAGCGCTACAAGCATGACCTCCACGCCACTCATTTCTCTTCCTGTGCGGCCCCTCGATCGTTGACGTTGTCTCCTGGGCGTTCAAGCCGGCGGGATGCTGGGGCGCTCACGCCGGCGGGTTGTGCTGTGCAATCGCCGTGCCAACAGGTCGATTGCGTGATTACAGCTACTTAGGCGGCGGTTTTGTTAGGTCCGACCTGCCAGATTGGCAGACATTCGTGGTTTGCGCGGAAAGTTCTGTAAATACAAGCAGATGTGCGGGCTGCCAGGAATGGTCACGACAAGGCCGCGCCGGTCGTCCCGTCGGGCTCCGTTGAATGGGCGGATTCGTCTACGAAGATCGCTGACCGACGTCTGCAACGGCGTTTATCAGGGTGAAAGACCGCTGTTGATCTTCCGGGCGCGCGCCACCAAGATAAAGAGAGGCGTAACTGCAAAGGGGGGCTGCGATGAGCAATCAGGACCACCCCGGCGACGAAGCGGGCGGCACCCACGACGCTGGATCCGAGGAAACTGAACAGTCGCAACCGGTCAACATTCCGGCCAGCGCATGGGCTGGCGGCGTGGTGGGGATGCTTGTTCTCGCTGTGCTGATCTACAGCGCCGCTCGCAACGACCACCGCCACGTCGGTACTGGCGGCTACGCCGGGCCGGCCGCCTGCGGCGAGTGTCATGCGGACCAGTTCGAGTCCTGGGGCGAGACCCGCATGGCTCAGGCATTCGAGGTGCTACGCGCGGGCGCCAAGGTGGACGAGAAGAAGCTCGCCAAGCTTGACCCCACGCGCGATTACACGCGCGATACCAAGTGCCTGCCGTGCCACACCACCGGCTATGGCAAGATCGGTGGCTTTGTCTCCTTCGAGGAGACCCCCCAGATGGCCGGCGTGACCTGTGAGGCCTGTCACGGTCCAGGCGGCATGTACGCCGGCGACCGCAGCATCACGGGTCACGAGGTGCTGACCGTCACCGGTGGCGCCGGCTCTGAGGGCGTCATCTACCCGCCCGACGAGCGGGTCTGCAAGAAATGTCACAATGACGACAGCCCCTTCATTGGCATGAGCTATGTCTTCGACTTTGACGAGCGCCTCGACAAGGGCACCCACCGCCACTACAAACTCAAGTACGAACCGAAGCCAAAGGCTCCGTAGGGTGCGTCCTTCCCGGCCGACGCTTTCCGCGCCTCGGTCCCCGCCTTGTTCCGGCCGCCCGTCCCGACCGCCGTCCTGTCCGCTGCTGGCGGTCCTGGCCCCCCCCCCCCGGCTGTCTGCCTTTCTGGCCTGTTTCGCCTTTCGCGCCTTTTCCGCCTTTCTCGCTTTTCCCGCCTTTTCCGCCCGCCGTCCGATCCTCTTTGCGTCAAAACCACCCGTTCCGGATTGAGAAATGCCTATCATCGTGGCAGCAGCGGCCGGCCGCTTCTACACTGCCTCGGTGCCACCATCGGGCGGCACATCGCGAACGGGGCAATCGCGAACGGGGCAATAACGGGGCAATAACGAGGCAATGCCGGGGTAATGCCGGGTAATGACTGGCAATGCCGCGCATGCCGGAAATAGCCAGGCAAGCCTGACCAAAACTGACCAAAACAGGGCGAGGCCGGGTAAAGCCGGGCAAGCCCGGGTAGATCGATGGCCACCCTCTTCGACAACACGGCGCCCGTCCTGCCGCTGCGGCCCGCACAGGTCACGGCTGTAGCGGCGACCGACCTGCGCGAGCTTGCGCCGCTGGTGCCATTTCTCGCCGCGTTGCCCGCCGCCGGTCTCGATGAACTGGCGGGCGCGGCTGTGCGCCTCGAGTACGCCAGCGATGACATCATCTGCCGCCAGGGCGAGTACGAGACTCGGCTCTATTTTGTCCTGCAGGGCCAGGTGGAGTTGACGGCGCGCACTCGGCTCGACCCGAATATCGCGTTGTTGCAGTTGGGCGCGGGGGCGTTCTTTGGCACCTACCCGAACTGGATCGACGTGCCTCATCCGTACTCGGCGACCGCGACGGCGCCGACCGTCCTGTTCGCCATCGCGATGGACGATCTGCGTCCCGTGCTCGGCGATGCACCGCAGGCCGCCGAGCTGCTCGCAGAAGTGCAGCGCGAACGGACCATCTACTACGCCCTTCGCCTGGCACCGGTCTTTGCCGGGCTCGACCGCGCCACCCTTGGCCGCCTCGCTGACTCCGCGCGGCTGCGGCGCTACGGCCCAGATCACGAGATCTTTGCGCAGGGCGACTCCGCCGACTCTGTGCACCTGGTGCTCAACGGCACCGTCAAGATCGTCCGCCGCGACGACGATGGCCCCGCCGGGGACCATGTGCTCTCGTACCTCATGCGCGGCGCCGCCTTTGGCGAGATGGGCCTGGTGCACCACCGGCCCCGTGCGGCGAGCGCCGTCGCGAAGGGGCTCGTCGATACCTTGCAGATCGGCCGAGGTGTCTTTGAGGCGGCACTGGACGGCGACGAGGCGCTCGCCGACGCAGTACGGCGCGACGTCCTCGAGCGCGAAGCGCACAACCGCGACCTGGAGAGCCATCCTGAGCTGGCTTTGCGGCTCCAGCGCATGGAGGGTCTTGTCTCGAGCCGTGAGATCCTCGTGCTGGACATGAAGCGCTGCATCCGCTGTGACAACTGCGTGCGGGCCTGCGAGGCCGTGCGGGGCGCGCCTCGGCTGAAGACCTCTGGCGAGCGCTTTGGCCACTGGATGATCGTGACCGCGTGTCGGCAGTGCCGCGACCCGTCGTGCATGCTCTGCCCTCGCGGCGCGATTACCCGGGATCGACACGGCGACATCCACTTTGACGATCGCTGCGTGGGGTGTGGCTCCTGCGCCAAGCGATGTCCGTACGGCAACATCACCCTGGTCGATGCCAAGCCAGTCGCAGGTGGACCGCGGCGCCGCAAGAAGGCGGTTCGCTGCGATCTATGTCGCGGCATGCCCTACGCGCCGTGCGTGCACAACTGTCCCACCGGCACCCTGCGTCGCGTACCGCCGGGGACGTTCCTCGCCGAGGACCTCGAACAATGAGTGTTCGCCCTCAACTACGCGCGCATCTGCGTCTGCACTTGGGTTGGGCGATGGCGGCCGCCTCGCTGCTCGTTGTCGGCTACATGATCTACTTGTCGGCGCTTGAGCGCTCCGCCACGGTAGCCCGCACGACCAATGGACGGTGGCTCGGTGCCCTCTGCGCTCTGTTGGTCACCACGCTGCTTGCCTACGCGATGCGGCGTCGTTCGGCGCTCGATGGCGACGACGAAGGCGTGGACACCAGCGACTCCGGCCGCGAGCAGCAGTTCGAGCGGCTTCAGGAGGCCATCGCCGATGTGCAGATCATTGGCGCGCGCCACGGTGACAGCCGGGCGACGATCCGGCGCGCCGCCACCCAAGCTGTCGCCGACGCCGGCTTTGATCGCCGCTTCGCGGTCGGCACGGCCCAGGACCTGGTCGGCAGCTGGATCGTCACCCTGGTGCCGCGCCGCCATCCGGGTCGCCTGGAGAATTGGCTCAAGGGGCACCAGTATCTCGGTGTTGCCGTTCTGGGGCTTGTCGGCATGCATAGCGGTTTTCAGGCGCGCTCGCTGCTTGAG
>CALGHC010000700.1 GCA_937915965.1 uncultured Myxococcales bacterium | reverse complement strand
CCCCGCCGCTTCGCACGCCAGTCCCCGCCGCTTCGCACGCCAGTCCCCGCCCGTCGCCCGACCCGCGCCGTGCTCGCCTCCGGGAGGCGCTCGCCTTGCAGACGCTCCATGCCCTGCCAGCCGCCCCGCTGTGGCCCACCTCCGCCGCAACCTTCGGGGATTTCGACGGCGTTCACCTTGGCCACCGCGCCCTGGTCGCTGCGCTCGCCGCCGCCCGCGCTCGGCTGGCCCTCGATGGGCCGCTGGTGGTGGTGACCTTCGACCCTCATCCGCTCGCCTTCCTGGCTCCCCAGCGGGCCCCGCCGCAGGTCGACAGCCTCGAGGCCCGTCTGGAGTGGCTCGCCCGCGTCGGTGTCGATTGCGCCGTCGTTCTGCCTTTCGACGCTGAATTGGCCGCCCGCACTCCGCACTGGTTCATCGAAGAGGCCTTGATCGGTCGACTCGCCGCGCGCGCCCTGGTCGTCGGCCCCGATGCGCGTTTTGGCCACGCGGGCGCGGGGGACGTCGCCCTGCTGCGAGGCATCGCCAGCGGCCACGGCGTCGATGTCACGATCTGCGAGGGGGTCGTGCTCGATGGCCAGCGGGTCTCGAGCTCTCGGATCCGCGCCGCGATCGCAGCCGGCGCCGTCGTCGACGCCGCTCGCCTGCTTGGTCGGCCGTTCTGCTTGCGTGGCGAGGTCGTTCACGGCGACGGCCGCGGTCGGCAGATCGGCTTCCCCACCGCCAACATCGACACCGGTGCTCAGGTCCTGCCGCAAGCCGGCGTCTACGCGTGCCGGCTCCAGTCGGATCTCGATGGCCAGGTCCACGACGCCGTCGCCAACATCGGCGTCCGGCCGACCTTCGGTGGCAGCAGCGCCCGCGTCGAGGCGCACCTGCCGGGCTGGCAGGGGGACCTCTACGGTCGGCGCGCCGAGCTGCACGTCATCGAGCGGCTACGGGGCGAGCAGCGCTTCGCGTCGATCGCGGATCTGGAGGCGCAGATACGTCTGGATATCGCCAGCACGCGTCGGCTGCTCGCTGCAGATTGAACATCGGCGCGTGCGGGTCGCGGCTACCCAGGCTTGGCTACCAGTTGTACAGCACGCCGAGATACGGCAACGGCAGCACGGCCTGGAAGCCTTCTTCGTCCCACAGGACCGTGAACATCATATCGACGGCCATCGAGAAGCCGGGCTCGAGCACCGCGCCAAACTCGAAGCCAAAGCCGCCCGCCAGCGAGGTAAGGTTCTCAAGCTTCGCGTCCTTGCTCAGCGTTGTGGCGCATCCCGTGCCTACGCAGTTCGGCTCTGCTGGCGTCTCGTTGAGAACGGTGGCGTCGCGGCTGAAGAAGGTTGTCGCTTTGACCACCGCTCGCAGCGCCGTGGTGCGCGGTAGCACCGAGCCACGCATCCGCTGCCACACCAGCATGTAGTGGGCGCCGCTCACGCCCATCATGATGGCGAGCCAGTCGCCCTGGTCGGTGACCAGGGGCAGCAGGTTGGCCTCGACCAGGGTGTTGCCGAAGTAGTGCCGGTAGGCGAATCCGGTCGCCCCGGCCCAGCCGAAGGTCAGGCCGAGCCCGTGCCGGTTGCGGGTCAGCGCCTCTTGATGGCCACGCATCAGGCGATCGGCGGCGAGGACCGGCGAGGCCATGGCGACCACCAGCCCGAGCGCGACCAGGACCAGCGTGACTCGCTGCAGACGATGGGGACGTGCACGCATCATGTGCCTCCTTGATTGGCTCGAACGGTCGGACCAAACGGTCAGTTCAATCGGTCAGCTCAGACGGTCAGTTCAAACGCTCAGCTCAAACGGTCCTCCGGATCGAGCCGCGTCTCGCTACCAGCTGTAGATCAGCGAACCCGACGGCAGCGGCCACAGCCGGTCAAACGTCAGCTCGCCGGCCTCGTCGCTCACAAAGATCGCCGTCAACATCAGGTCGAGCGCCAGCGAGAATCCGGGCTCGGTGATCGCGCCGAACTCGAAGCCGAGGCCAGCGCCGAGGTTGACGAGATGCGTATTGTCGGCTTTTCCGGTGATGGTCTTCCAATCTCGCGCACACGAGTTGAGCCCGGTGTCGACGCACAGGGGGTCGACCTTCACCAGGTCTTCGGACTTTTCAACCGTGCGAACAAACAGATACGACGCGCCGCCAACCAATCGCAACGCCGAGGTGTCCGGCAGCACGCCGCGCCTGCGGTGCTTGCTCCACACCAGCAGGTACTGCGCCACGGTTGCGCCGCCCCAGATGGTCGCCGAGTCGCCGCGCTCCAGGACCATGGCCCACAGCGCACCTTGGATCACTGTGTTGCCGGTGTAGTAGCGGTAGGCGAACCCCGATCCGGGCGCCATGCCGCCGCTGATGCCCAGTCCATGGCGGTTGGTCTGGTCGGTGATCCGCTGGCCTGGGTCGTCGTAGTCGGGTTGCGGCGGCGGAGCTGGCGCCGGTGCCGCCGCGGGCTGCGGCGGCGACATCGGTCGAGCCATCGGCATCGGCATCGGCTCATCGGCGGGCTGATCGGCGGGCTGATCGGCGGGCTGATCAAAGGCCCCTCCTCCGGCGACGGGTTCCTCGGCCGGCGGTGGCGGCGCATCTGTGGGCGGCGCCCCCTGGCCGTGCGCCAGCGCCGGCATGCCGACCAGCAGGGCCACGGTTGCGAGACGGAAGCAGCGCCCGGTAGGGCCCGGCCGGCGGCCAACGGCGAATCGCTTCATCACAGTCCTCCACGACGGAGCGGGCCGGATGTGCCGAGCCCGCCGATGATTCGTAGCTCTCAGCGTCGCACCGGACAGCACAAGTACGGGCCAGCGCAGCGATCGTCGGCAAGTCTAGCAACAATCCGCGGGGGAAGCCATGCGCCTGCCGCGCAGTCGCGGGCCGATGCGAGTCGGTACAGCAGCTACAGGGGCTCGCGTTCTTGCAGGAAATGACCCTGCGAGCGGTTGATGGTCCAGCGCTCAAGGATCTGCCGCTCGTCGTCGTCCGCGTTGGCGAGGCGGTCGGCGAGATAGTCGAACACACCCTTGTGTCGGCGACACCAGACCGAGTCGCGCATCCGGCCGAAGACCGACCCCTGCGTCTTGTAGTTGAACTCGGGTTGCTGGCCGCAGTAGGGCTTGTAGGCGCACGAGACGCAGTCGGGCTGGCCGTCGTTGGTCGAGGCGAGCACCAGCGAGCGCGTCGTCGGGTTGGTCATCAGCTCGAGGTAGCTGCTGTCGACCGTTCCGATCTGGAAGATGTCGTCGCCCATCGCGTCGACCATCCTGCCTTCGTCGCTGGAGAAGACGCGGCCGTCGGGTGCGTAGCCGATCTGGCCGATGGCGGCGCCGCCGGGGCTGCGGAGATCGAGGTAGTTCGGCTCGGTGCCGCCGATCATCTTCGAGAGCATGATGGCGGCGTGCCGCTCCATGATCTGGGTACCCTGCTTGTTGAGCGCGATGATGTAGTCGACCGCTTCGCGATAGAACGCGAGGAACTCGTCGACCGTGTAGCCCAGGGTCTTGACGGATCGGGCCGCGAAGCCAAACGGGTCGAGGATCCGCAAGAAGAGCGTGCCGCAGCCGAGCTCGACGTAGGCGTCGACCAGCTCGCGTGCCCGCCCCATGTGCGGCTTGGTGATCGTCGGCAGCGCTTCGACCCGGTAGAGAGCCGGATCCAGCCCGAGCTCGACGTATCGGCTGTTGATCCTCGCCATCCAGTGGCGGGCCCGCTCCCACGAGTCGCCGTCCTTCCAGATGCGGACCTTGTTGTGGATGTCGCGTGGTCCGTCAAAACTCGTGCAGATCTGCACCTTTCGGTCGATCAGATAGTCGAGCTTCTCGTCATCCATCAGCGTGAGATTGGTGACCAGCGAGAAGCTCAGCGATTTGTTGGCGAGGGCGTTCTTCTGCCGGGCGTACTCGACGATGTGCTGCAGCACCTCCCAGTTCGCGAGCGGCTCGCCGCCCTGGAACTCGATGGTCAGGCCGGGGCTGGTGGTCTGGAAGGCGAGATCGACACCGCGCTCGGCGACGTCGACCGGCATGTCGGTGTCGGTGCGGTTCATGCCGACGATCGACGAGTGGCAGTACTGACAGCCGTGGTTGCAGCGGTGGGTGAGCACGAAGGCGTGCAGGGTCGGCCCATAGAAGAGGAAACGCTTGCGCTCCCGCCATCGTACCGCCATCGCCGCGACATCGATGTCGGCCGCGACGAGGTTGT
>CALGHC010000699.1 GCA_937915965.1 uncultured Myxococcales bacterium | reverse complement strand
CGCGACGACGACGACGACGACGACGACGACGGCGGGAGCGCTACCGGCATACGGCGAAATCCCGTGAGGAATCGGGATCATCGCGCATCTCGCAGCGTTCCATTCCGTGGTCCTTGCAGTCGACCGTCAACGGCTGGCCGGAGCCGAGGCTGTTCCAGAACACGCAGACCTGCATGCGCGTCGCGTCCAGGCATTTCTCCGTACACTTGGACTGAAACGGGATCTGCTTGCATCCCGCCGGCACACAGCTGCCGTATTCACAGCGGCCACTTGCCGTGTCGCAGTCGTGGATGAGGCCGAGCCCCGCCGTGGTGCAGGTGGCGATCTTGTCGCCGTCGCAGCGACCGTTCTTGGCGGGTTCACAGGCCTCCGTGTAGTTGCTGCAGAAGGACTCGCCGTCGGCTGCGACGCACCGCTGCTGGCTCTTGGCGCAGTCGAAACCCCAGCGCTGGCCGCTGGCGTCGCAGTAGACCGCCTGATCGCCATCGCAGTAGCCGGTCCCTTTGAGCTGGCAAGCCTGGCTCGCCGGTATCGCGCAGGGCCAGGCGCCGTTGGTGGCGGCGCCGCCGTAGAGCTTGCAGATCGAACCATGGAATGCGCAGTCGACGACGTAGGGGTCGCCGAATCCGCACCGCACCGCGCGATCGCCCTCGCAGTGCCAGCCGTCGGGCTGGCCGACACATTGCGGCGCCGAGGCGAGGCCGTATCCCGAACAGGCCTCGATGTCGGGGCAGCTGTTGGCCTTGCTGGTGCAGCGGTCGTAGGCGGAGGCCTTGGGTGCGGTCTTGCCGATGCACTGGCCGATCTTGAGGGTCTCGACATAGGGAGTGCACGACACCCGCATCACGCAGCTGCGCACCAGCCAGCCGGGCGCGGTCGCCTCGAACTTGGCACAATCGAGCTGATCTTCGCCGTCGAGATCCGTCAGCATGGCGCAGCCGACCAGCGCCAGACAGCAAAGGGCGGGCACTGTGACCCCATCCCGCAGGCCGGCGCACCTCAAAACCGCTGCCCCAAGACCACGCCGCCCGGCCAGACGGCGAAGACAGTGGGAGCCGGCGGTGTGGGTGTCGGTCCGGGCGCCCCACCAGCGACCGTGCGCTGTTCCCAGGTCATCGGCGCGGTCACAAACAACCACGTGCCAAAGATGAAGAACGGCACGGAAGCCGAGATGCCGATGGTCGCGGTCGCCGTGTAGCGGCGCCCCTCGTTGCGCTCGGCGATTCCCTGCGGGTCGCAGACGTCGGTGTAGATGTCGGTCGCGCAGTGGGGTTCGGCGGCGCGGCTGTGGGCCAGGGCTTGCAAGCCCGACCAGGTGCCGATGCCCGCCGAGACAAGGCCCAGGCCAAGGAGGAGCGCCCCTCTACTCCAGCCTGGCACAGCGTCGCGGGGAGCTGCAGGAGGCGCAGCGATGGTCTCGTAGGGCACCAGAGGTGGCACCGGAATGGCCGCCGGCAAACCCTCATCGTTTCCAACCGCCCAGGCCGCTGGAGCGGCACAGAGCGACGCGATCAGACAGACCGCGGCCCAAGGACGCGCTCGCTGCGCGGTCGAACGGGTGACGAGAGGACGACGCGCGTACATGGCGGCACAATACACTGTAGCCCTCGCGAGCGGTACCGGCGAGACAGCGACGCCCGAAACCGACGAAGGGAACGCGAGGCGTCCCTGCGCAAGTCGAAAGGCGAAAGAGAGCGCGAACCGTCCCTGCGCAACTCTAGCCTGGGGTGCCGAACTTCTCACCCAGCAAGCCGAACACCATCGTCCAGGCGCGCTCGAAATAGGCGAAAGTCTCCGGCCACTGACTCCCGGGTGTGGCCCAGGTCGATTCCGGCCAGCCAAGGTGGGTCGCCCGAACGCGCGTGCCGGCATCGACCGCTTCGAAGTCGACGACCACCCAGGTGTGCAAGTGACGGGTTGCGGGCAGGTTCGGCGGCGCGTTCCAGGTAAACGAGATCATCCTCCCGGGCACAAACGAGAGCACGCGGCAGGTCTCGCTGCCTTGGCTGCCGACGGGCGCGTCGTCTATGAAACGCAGCTCGTAGCGGCCGCCGGGGCGCAGGTCGACCGTCGCGGTGTCGAGCCACCAGCGCGCCAGCCCCTCGCTCGACGACCAGAGCGTGAACGCCTCGGAGGGCGACAGAGCGAC
>CALGHC010000698.1 GCA_937915965.1 uncultured Myxococcales bacterium | reverse complement strand
GGTCCCGGCGCGAGCTGCAGCAGCGCGTCGATTGCCCTGTCACCACCGGCATCGGTCGCGTCGTTGGCCGTCGCCGCCCATGGCAACGCCGGCGTAGGGGGCAGATCTAACGGTGCCGACGACGCGCGGCGACCAAGCCCGCGCCTGTGGCCGAGCAGCTCCGGCCGGTCAAGCAGCAACAAGGAGCCACTTGTCAGGGTGCCGCCGAGCTCGCGGCGGACCTCGGTGAGCGACGGCTCGACGCCCCGAATCGAGACGAAGTTGTTGACGTCGAAGTCACTGGTGAGGATCGCGTCGCCGCGAATCTGCGGGCTGACGCCGGCGACTCCCGCGACGCCACGGACAGCCTCGGCCAAGGCCGCCACGTGTGGCAGGCCGGTGCTGCGTCCTGGCCGCTCGACGAGCGCGTGGGCGTTGGCGATCAGCATCTTTGCGCGCAGATCTCCGGCGAAGCCGCCCATGACCGACAAGACCACGATGAGCGCCCAGGTGCCCGCAGCGACACCGACGATGGCGACGAAGACCGGCAAAGTAACGCGCGCTTGGCGCTGAAGCAGCAGGTACAAGCCCGCGACCAAAGTCGCCGCTGCCGCCGACCACGCCGAGACGGCGACCGCGTCGCCCGACCCACCAGTGGCGAGCGCGACGACGACGCCGATGATGCCCAGCGGCAGAAGTGCGATACCGAGGCGACCGAGCCGATCGGGACGAGCGTGGGGTGGGCCGGCGATCCCGACCGCGATCGCGGTACAGACGGCGAGGGCACCCAATGCCCAGGGGGCCCGCACCCAAGCGACCAGGGGGCCGTCTTCGAGGTCCAGAGCGGCGAAGACAAGCGCGGCGGCGACGACCAGCAGGGAGGGCAGCAGCCGTGGCCAGCGGCCCGGCAGACCAGCAGAGAGTACCCAGAATGCGTGCAGCAGCACGACGACACCGGCATCGCGACACCACAACGCGCCGAAAGCAGAGTAGGTCCCGGCAGGTGGGCTCCAGACGAGGCAATACCACAGAAGGCCCGCACCGCCGGCGGCGTACAACAGCGCCGCGACAAGACGCGCGGGCGACCAGCGCTGGCGGCTGGGATCATGGGAGGCCTCGACGTGAGCGCAGAGGTGGCGCCACAAGCGCGCAGGCAGGGGTTCATGGCGGCGCTGGGCGCGCAGGAAGGACCAGGCGACGAAGGTGCTGGGCCGGTCGTGCACCGGCCAGCTCAGCCCGCGCACCACCGCCAAACCGAGATAGGAGAAGATCGCGGCGACAACGATCGCGGCCACAATGACGCCCAGAAGCTGGATCATCATCCAGGTCTGGAACCCGACGCGCTGGTCGGGATGGTCGAGCAGCGCCTCGGGCAGCGCGGCAAGGCCTGCGAGTACGATGAGGCCGGCCAGGCGGCGCCCACGCAGCACGTCCGCGACCGATGCCTTCCACGTCATCTGCCCTACCCGTCTCGCCAGATGGCTGGCGATGCTCGCCGCGGCAGCCGGACCTTCCGTCCGCCGCGTCCGTATCGCGCCTCGCGCCGTTGACCCGCCTGTGGGTGCCCGGTCAACCCGGAGGGTCGGCAGGTTCTTCCACCGCGGCGGCGGTGGCCGCGTCGCTGGCTGGCTGCGCGGATTCCGCGCCACTCTGTGGCCGCATGTGCGGGAACAAGATGACCTCGCGGATGCTCTCGGTGCCAGTGAGGACCATGACCAGCCGATCGATGCCGATGCCACAGCCGGCGGTCGGTGGCATGCCGTATTCAAGGGCCCGGATGTAGTCCAGGTCCATATCCATAGCCTCGGAGTCGCCGCCAGCCTTCTGCCGCACCTGATCGGCGAAGCGCTCGTACTGATCGGCCGGGTCATTCAACTCGCTGAAAGCGTTGGAGACCTCGAACCCCGCGATGTAGAGTTCGAAGCGGTCGACCAACCTGGGGTCGGAGTCCTTGCGGCGCGACAACGGCGAGACCTCGACGGGGAAGTCCGTGACGAAGGTCGGCGCGATCAGATGTGGCTCGGCCACGTGCTCAAACAGCGCCATCTGCAACTTGCCCACCGGCCAGCTCGGGTCGCTGTCGAGACCCACAGCGGTCGCGCACGCGGTGAGAGCGACGCGGTCGTGCAGGCCGGACGGAGCCAGGCCAGCCCAGCGCACCAACCCGTCG
>CALGHC010000697.1 GCA_937915965.1 uncultured Myxococcales bacterium | reverse complement strand
GCCGACGCCGCCGTCGTACGCGCAGAAGCTCTTCATCTGGCCAGCCGCGTCGTCGCCGCCGGGACCGCCGACGCCGCCTTGACCGCTGTAGCCGCCGGCGCCGCCCTCACCGCCGTCGCCGCCCTGACCGCCGGTAAAGTGGTTGCCCTTGAGGACCGGCACACCCGAATTTGCAGGGATGATCAGCACGCCAAACGCCGCGCCGCCGCTGCCGCCGCCGCTGCCGCCTGTGCCCGGACAGCCACCCGAACCGCCGCCGCCGCCCGAGCCACCGATGTCGGTGAACTGAGCGCTCGTCTGGCAGCCAACAACCTCGACTCCGCCCGCTGCGCCGCCACCACCGCCGCCGCTGCCCGGTGCGCCGCCGCCGCCGAATCCGCCGATCGAGCCGCTCCAGGTGCCATCGACGACCGCTCCCGCGTCCTGACAGCCGGGTCCAGCGCTGCCGAGCTGGCCCGGTTTGCCGGCCTCGCCGTCTTGTCCGTACAGGGGCTTGGTGGTGGTCTCGCAGGCAAAGCAGTCGTGCTTGCTGTCCTGACAGGTCGTCGTCTTGCCGTCGTTGGGGTCGACATAGGCGTCCCCCCCCGCCGCGCCGCCGGTGCCGCCACCGCCACCAGCGCCCTTCTGGCCGCTCTCGATCAGCAAGGACGTCTGCTGATCGTCGACTTTGTAGGGGCAAGCCGGTGGCGAGATCGCGTCGTGGAAGTCCGGGCAGATCGCGTCGCCGCCCGCGCCACCGGCGACGGACTGGCCGGCACAGCTCCGTTTGCCGCCAACCCCTCCCGGGTTGTGGTCGAGCGCCTTGCAGCCCGGGTGGCCGATGTCGTAGGCGCCCAGACCGCTCTGACCCGACGTGCCATCGAGGCCACCCTCTCCGGGCAGACCAGAGAGGCCGGTCCCGCCCTTACCGGCATGGATGTAGCTGCCGCTCAGGGCGAAGCGGGCGTCGCACCCCGCGCTGTGGATGGCGAAGCTCGAGGCCCCAAGACCGAAGGCGGTGCCAGCGAGGACGGTGACGCCGTCGAGGCGCGTCGGCTGGGCCGGTGGCCCCCCGCTGATACCCACACAGCGCACTGCCGCGGCGTCGCCGGTGGTGGGGCTTGAGCCGACCAGGACGGTCTCCAGGACATCCGGGGCGCGGCTTGAGAATCCCTTACCGTAACCGCCATAGACGCTCACGCCGGCGGCCAGGACGATGTCGCCCGGGTAGGCGCCCGCGGCGACGTAGACGTCGCGCTTGGCGTTGGCGGCGGCCAGGGCGATGCCGTGGCCGACCGTAGCCACCGGCTTGTCGCGCGTGCCCGGCCAAGCATCATCGCCGGTCTTGGCAACGAAGATCGCCTTGTCGACCTCGCCGTCGACGCCGTCGCAGTCCTGATCGACGCCGTCGGGAAGATCTTCGTCGCTAACGAAGTGACACTCGCAGCCGCTCCAGCCGACACCGTCGGCGTCGACCCAGCCCGGCTTGCAGGTGGTGGCACACGCAGGACCGGTGGGACCGATGGCGCACAGCGGGTCGAGATGCAAGGGGGCCGGCGGCACCGGGCAGGCCAGATTGCAGCCGCCGCAGTGGCTCAGCGACTGGTACAGGCCGCTGGCCGGATCGACGAAACCGTCATCGACGACACCGTCGCAGTCGTCGTCCTTGCCGTTGCAACTCTCGGGCGTCGCGGCGGGGGCATCGCAGAGCAAGCCCTGGCTGCCGGCGCAGTCGAGCTTGCCGGCGCAAGAGCCCCAGGCGTTGGTCTTGGCACAGACGGAGCCCGCGCCGACAGCCTCGTCGACGACGCCGTCGCAGTCGTCGTCCTTGCCGTTGCAGGTCTCGGCCGCGGGGGTAGCGGCGGTACATCCCGACCATCCCGACTCGGCTGCGCAGGACTCCAGCCCCTTGCAGGTTCCCCACGGGGTCTTCTTGGCGCACGGTCGCTTGGTGCCAACGGTCTTGGCGTTGCAGGTACAGGCGTCACATGCCGCCCCGACGCAGCCGGCGCAGGGGTCTGCCGGTTCAACGATGCACGCGCCAGCGCCATCGGGCACGAAACCGGGATCGCAACCAGCCAGGGCGCAGTGAGGCGGTTTGGTCGTCGGGACGTAGGTGCCCGACCCGTTGGCAAAAAGGCCGCTGCAGTCGTTGTCGCACACACCGCAGTGACCATCGGCGACGTAGGAGCCTGCCTGCAGCCAGGGTTCGTCGGTGACCCCGTCGCAGTCGTTGTCGAGGCCATCGCAGACCTCGGCCGCTGGCGTCGCCGCGTCGCACGTCAACCCGTCGGCGGCCGCGCACGATGTCACGCCCACGCAGCTGCCATGCAGATTCTCAACGACGCAGGGGGCGCCATCGCCCAACAAGTTGTCGGTGGCGCCGTCACAGTCGTTGTCGAGACCGTCGCAGATCTCGGCTTGGGCGACCACTGGCTCGCAGCCCGACCAGCCGTCGCTTCCACACACCTGGGCGCCGTCACAGTCGGTCCCGGCCGCGTCGCATGCGCGCACCTTGCCCTGGCCGTCCGCGCTGCACGAGCACGAGTCGGTGTCCGGTCGACACCACGAGCCGTCACGACCCGGGGTGCACGTCGTCCCGGTGGGGCAAGCCGGCGAGACGGCACCCACCAGCGCGCACGGCAACAGGCAAAATGGCCCCTCACCGCCGACGACCGCGCACGCGCCGCCCAGGCAGGCGAGGGCGCTCTTGCAGGGGCTGCACGACAGCGCGGGGTCAAGCACACAGATCGGCGGGGCGTCGGGGTCGATCTTCGCGCAGACGTAGCCCGCGACGCATGCCGGGGTGCAGACCAGCAGCGGTGGTGTCGCGTCGGCGCCATTATCGCCGTCGGCGCCAAGACCATCGCCGGCGGTGGCGTCGGTCGCAACTGCGTCACCAACTCCATCGATGGGCCCAGCCGCGTCACTCACGGCGCCGCCATCGCCGCCGCCTGCGGTGTCGACGAGGCCGCCGTCAGACGCCGCGTGGAAGACGGCCTGGACCTCTTTGTCGCCAGCGCCCACAAGGCTGCACGCCGCCGGCCCGAAACCGATGAGGGCGACCAGCGCCGGGCCAACCGCGCCCAGCGCGACAAACGTTCGAAGCAGTTCCATCTTGCGTGCCCTCATGGCCACACCTGAACAGTTGCAGACGTGCCTGAGGCGCCTGGTTTGCCAGCCGAGCCCGCAGAGACGCCACCCGCGCCGCCAGCGCCGCCCTTTCCTGCGGGCCCGAGCTGATTCGACTGGCTCCAACCGTCGGCGACCGACGCGGGCAGGCCCGAGAATCCGATCGCCAACGCCGGGCCGCC
>CALGHC010000696.1 GCA_937915965.1 uncultured Myxococcales bacterium | reverse complement strand
CGCAGCCGATCGGCTTGTTTCGTGACGGGCCCTAAGGGCGACGGTGACGGCGTCGGCGAGGTGCACGGCGAGGCTGCGGGCAAACTCGAAGGTGTCATGATCGGCCCAGACAGGCGCCGTGCCGTCGGGCTGCCACTGCCATTTGCCGACGGCGTCGACCAGCGGCACGTCTCCACCGGCCGCGCTCATCATGCCGCCAAGACTCTCGGGGATGAAGACGGCGGTGCCACCGTAGTGCCCCTCGACGGCCTTGCGCAGC
Organism: uncultured Myxococcales bacterium; assembly: GCA_937915965.1. Lineage (GTDB taxonomy): Bacteria > Myxococcota_A > UBA9042 > UBA9042 > UBA9042 > CALGHC01. Next base: position 14,740 of record CALGHC010000696.1, on the reverse strand, counting down.
TCGTAGACGTAGTCGGCGCTGAGCAAGGTGTTGCGGTCACCGACGACCTCTGGGTGACCTGACCACGAGACCAGCGTGGCCACGGTGCCGCCATCGGCCCGGGTCGCCTGCAGGGCAAGCAACTGGTCGCTGACAACGACGGGATCACGAATGTCGTTGATCAACCCATGCATCTTCTTCTTGGGGTTCTTGCCGCCGAACGCCGCCCCGTTGAACCACTCGCTGCGGTCGCGCATCAACACCGCGCCCACCCGCAGCGCCGCAGGCTCCAGCTTTGCGGCCGCTTCGTCGACCGCCTGCGCGATCGCGCCGGCGAGCATGTCGTTGTAGGCCGGGTTCACGCCCGAGAAGGTGCCGTCGGGACCGCCGACGCTGCCCCACAGCCCGCGTACATCAGGGCCCGCACCTCAATGGGTTCGTGTACGCCGGTCGCCGGCCGGCGCTGACCGTAGCCACCGATGAAGACGGCGTCGAAGTGACCGTCCCCGTCGGCGTCGTCAAAGGGCTCGGTGCAGTCGGCGCTACTCGCAGTGGGATCGTCGATGCAGCCGTCGAACTCGCCGTCGCTGTCAAGATCGGTCCACGTCTCGAATCCGTGCGGTGTGATGTCTACAACGGCCGTGCCCACGCGCCACGCCGAGAACGGTGGCAGCCCATCGCCGCCCGCCGGGCGCAAGGGTAGCGGGCTGGGTCACGATCGGGCCCGCGATTGCGGTGTGTTTCGTCAGGTCGACGGTGGCAGCCGGCCCAGCAAACTGAGCTTGAGCGCCATCAAACTGAGGTTGAGCTTCGGGTCGACTGGGTCCACAGTTGGGGTCTGAACACGATTCAAGGGCGAGGGCGGGCATTTCTTGGGGCGAGGTTGCTGCCACAGTGTGGCGCTTGAGTGGTAGGAGCCAGCCCGGCCCGATTACAGCAGGAGCGAAGACGATGAACACTCTCGCTCGGTCCGCTTGCGCGTGCCCCCCGGCCAACGACCGGGAAGCGTTCGGCGCGCGGGCTCTCGTGGTTTTGGTGGCGACGCTGGGCGCGGTGATCTGGTCGTGTAGCGAGGAGGCCGCCGAGGTCTCGGTGGACGCGGGCGCGGAAGTGGGCCAGGGCGGTGATGCGACCGCGACGTCGGGCGATGTGGCTGGCACCTTGTGCTCCAGCGCCGCCGACTGTCCAAAGTCTGATAATCAATGCGAATTGCCATATTGCCAAGCCAGCGGCACCTGCACGAGCATCGTCGTCTGTGCGTGCCAGGACGATGCGGATTGCGCGCCTTGGGACGACGGCGACCCATGCAACGGCGTCATGATCTGCGACACAACGGGGCGCAAGCCGGGCTGCCGCGTCGATGCCGCCTCGGTGGTCGCGTGCCCAGAGGGCGGCGTCTGCCTGAAGAGTGTCTGCGACCCGGCTGACGGTCTCTGCAAGGCCGCGCCCGCCAATGACGATGCGCCGTGCGATCTCGGCGACGAGTGCCTCATCCAAACAATCTGCGAGGCCGGTGCGTGCGTCGGCGGCCTCGACGTGTGCGGATGCCACGACACGGCCGACTGCGAGAACCTCGACGACGAAGACCTGTGCAACGGCACGCTCTACTGCGACAAGAGCGCTGGCAGCTGGCCGTGGCATTGCAAGGTGAATCCGTCGACCGTCGTCTCGTGTCCCGCGCCACAGGACGGTTGCTCGGTGTCGACCTGCGATTCGACGTCCGGGGCCTGCCACCTCGCGAGCTCGCCGACCGGAACGGCCTGTGACGACGGCGACGTCTGTACGGCGGGAGACACCTGCTTTGCCGGGGTCTGCGTCCCCGGCTCCGACGATGTTTGCGCATGTTCGAGCACGGCGGACTGTGCGGCATTGGAGAACGGCGACGCCTGCGACGGCAGCCTGTACTGCAATCTGAGCCTCTCCCCGCCGGCCTGCGTGCTCAACCCCGCGACGGTCGTGAGCTGCCCGACTGGCGCCGACTCGACGTGCTTGAAGAACGTCTGCTACCCCAACCTGGGCCTGTGCCAGCCGGCGCCCGTCGCCAAGACCAAGCAGGTCTGCAAGGACGGAGCGAGCTGCCATTGGCAACTGCTCGGTCCCGGCGATCCAGCCGCCCAGCCGACGCCTTGCGATGACGGCGACCCCTGCTCGACCGGCGAGGCGTGCAAGGCAGGAGCTTGCGGCGGCGGCGTCGATGTCTGCGGGTGCGAAGAGGACGCCGACTGCATCGGCCAGGAGGACGGCGCGCTGTGCAACGGCACGCTCTTCTGCAACAAGCAGACCCAGCTGTGTGCGGTGAACCCCAAGACGATCGTGTTCTGTCCGACCGCCGCGGACACGGACTGCACCAAGAACGCCTGCATCCCGCTCTCGGGTGAGTGCACACCGACGGCGATCGGCATGACCGACAAGCACTGCGACGAGCTCGCGGGGGGCAGCAAGTGCCGCTTCCAGATCAAGCCTCCGGGAGCGCCCGAGGCGATCGGCTTCCCCTGTGAGGACGGCGACAAATGCACGGCAGGGGACGCTTGTGAGGGAGCGACGTGCCAGGCTGGCACCTTCACGTGCCTGTGCAAGACGGACGCCGACTGCATCGACCTCGACGACGGCGACCTGTGCAACGGCCTGCTCTTCTGCGAGCTCGCGACCAAGAAGTGCACCTTCAACCCGGCCAGCGTGGTCCAGTGCCCGACGGTTGGCGACAGCGACTGCACGCACAACGTCTGTGTGGCCGCGACCGGCAAGTGCAAGATGACACCGGTGGACGAGGACGGGCTGTGCGAGGACGGGAACGTTTGCACGGTCGGCGACACCTGCAGCGCGGGCACCTGCAAGGCCGGCTCGAACATCTGCGAGTGCCAAAACAACGCCGACTGCGCGGCAAAGGAAGACGGCAACGTCTGCAACGGCACGCTGTACTGCGACAAATCCGGCGAGAAGCCGCAGTGCCTCCTCAACCCGGCGACGATAGTCGTCTGCAACATCGACACCGGTTCTTCCTGCCTCAAGGGGGTCTGCAATCCGAAAGACGGCAGCTGCGGGCAGGCGCCGACCGCCGAGGGCGCGCCCTGCGACGACAACAGCCTGTGCACGGCCACCGACACCTGCGACGGCGGCGTCTGTACCGGCAACGTCATCGACTGCGACGACGGCAACGCCTGCACCAACGACTCCTGCACGCCGGCGAAGGGGTGCTTGCACCCGATCGCGAACTGCGACGACGGCAACAGCTGCACCAAGGACCTGTGCGATCCGGGCAGCGGCAAGTGCAGCTTCGCGGCCGACCTGCTTGAGGGCGCCCTGTGCGACGCCGACGAGAGCGGCTGCACCCTGAACGACACCTGCGAAGAGGGCCTGTGCAAGATGGGCACGCCGATCATCTGCGATCTGCCAGCGAAGGTCTGCGAGGCCGCCGTCTGCGTACCCAATGGCGCCAAGAGCTACGCGTGCGAGGTCGTGGCGCTAGCCAAGGGCGCGCCTTGCGAGGACGACGTCGCCTGCTCGGTCAGCGCCTCATGCGACAAGGGCAAATGCAGCGGCGCGGGCAAGGAGCGGCTCTTCGTCAAGGTGATCTACCCGCCCGCGGGTGAAGGCGGCTTCCTGGCGGTGACCCACCACGTCGACGGCGACTTCGCCCTCGCTGGCGGGCTCCACGACGTGAAAGACGGCGAGGAGGTCGAACATCGCTGGTGGGTGGCAAGGACCGACGCCGCCGGCGACCTGCGCTGGGAGGTAGTCCTCAACGGCAAGGGCGACCACCCCGAGCAGAAGGCACAGGCGATCGAGGCGCTGCCCGGCGGTCACGTCTGGGTCGCGGGCGGGCTGAAGGGCGACGCGGGCGACCTCAACGCCGTCGTCGCGCGCATCGACCACAAGGGCAAGGTCTTGTGGCAGCAGGCCTACGGCAGCGATGACGGCGACGAGGCGGCACGCGCGCTGGTGCCCGACGCGCAAGGCGGCCTCCTGCTCGCGGGAGTGCGCATGGCCTCCGAGGTCACAGCGGCGTGGGCGACCAAAGTGGCAGCGAGCGGCCAGACCGTCTGGACCGTCGAGGTCGCCGATCCCAAGCTGATCCGCGAGATCCGCGCCGCCGCACGCCGAACAGAGGGCGGATGGTTGCTTGCCGGACGGCAGCTCGACAAGGCAAGCGGCGACGAGTGGGGCCTCATCGTACCGATCGACGCCCAGGGCAAGGCGGACACGCCGCTGCTGTTCGAGGTGGCAGGGCACGGCCGCTTCGAGGACCTCGCGGTGCTCGCCGACGGCAGCGTCCATCTCGCAGGCAGCCGCTGCCCCGTCGCGACCCCCTGTTCGTGGCAGCTTGGACTCGACTCCGACCTTGGCGTTCGCTGGCAGGCGGAGCCGACCGACGGTGCCATGCTGCGCACTGTGGTCCCGCTCGGGTCCGGCCGGGTCGCGCTGGCAGGCTACCGGCAGCCGCTCGGCAGCCAGAAGGGGGCCTGGCTCCATGCGACGGACCTGTTTGGCAACCAGCAGTGGACCAAGACCTACGCCGACGGCGCCGAGGGGCTCGCCGAAGACGCCACGCCCACGACCTCCGACGGGCTGGTGGTGGCCGGCAGCCGCCTCGAGGGAGGCAAGCGAGTCGGGCTGATCGTTCGGACGAGCCCTTGGGGCCACAAGACCTGCGCCGAGGCCGGCGCGTGCCTCGACGTCCAGGCGGGCGCCTGCGCCGACGGCGACGGCTGCAGCATCGACTGGTGCGACGGCAAGCAGGGTTGCAAGAGCGCGGTCACCGACAAGCTGCGCTGTGACCCAGGCGACAGCTGCTCGCCGCTGTCGAGCTGCGCCGCGGGGGTGTGCCAGCAGACCCCAAGTGGCCGCCTTTGGACCGCGGATGCTCCTGCGGGAGAAGGGGCTGGCAACTTCGTCTTCGGCAGCACGGCGGCTCTCGCCAACGGCAACATCGCCGTGACCGGCCAGGCGATCGATGGTGGCAAACACAGCGCCGTCACCCACGTCTTCGACCCGAAGGGCAAGCACGTCTGCAGCGACGCCTTCCAGGTCGGCGCCGGCAACACCTTCGGCGTGGCGGTGGTCCCAAACGGACCCGATGGTGCCATGACCGTCCTCGCCCGTGGCGCAAGCGGCAGCGCCTACCGCCACATCGGCGCCGCCTGCGACGACGGCAAGAGCGCCAGCGGCGGGGTCCTCACGGGTGCCACCCCCTGGTCGATGGTCGCCTACCCGGACACGACCCTGGGCTACGTCCTGCAGAAGAACGTGAACTACTGGAACAACAGCATCTTGATCGGCAGGTACTGGCCCTCTGGCGCGCTGAAATGGACGTCGCAGCCGCTCGGCCTTGGCACCTGCAAGAAGGACAACAACCACTGGTGCGCGTGGGGCGCGATGGCCACCACAAGCACTGTCGCTACCGGCCAGGGACACATCTGGGGACCGCGAGCAAAGGCGAATTCCGCCCTCAACACGACGATCTTCGCGACCATCAACTCGTCCTGCTGCCCCGGTGGCGGCCAGCGAGGCTGGGTCGGGCGTATCTCCAGCGAAGGCAAGGCGAACTGGGCTACGCAGCTCGTCACGGCCGGCACCGATTGGATCATGGGGGGGGACACGCTCGCCGACGACGGTGCCATCGCGGTGGGCGTTCGCGATCTCGGCATCCACAACTGTTGGATGGTCCGCCTCAACGCGGCTGGCGGGATGGAGTGGCAAGAGTCGTGGCCTTATGGCGGTCTGTGCCAACTTTGGGACGCTCACGCCCTGCCCGACCTCAGCTACTATGCGCTCGGGCAAGTGCAGCACGATGGCGATTACCGTGCCTACATTGTTCATGCGGCCGCGACAGGGCAACTCCTGTGGCAGAAACGGTGGGACGACTCGATGGGGCCGGGAAAGGTGATTCGCGGCCTGCCAGGTGCCAGCGACATTTTGGCGGGCGTCGCCATTGGAGGCGTCCTTGGGGGCAAGATCGGGCGCGTCGACCAATGGGGTCACCGCGGCTGCGAGGAGGCTGGCACCTGCGCGGGCAAGACGGCAGCGAGCTGTGAAGACGGCCAATCCTGCACGTTCGACTACTGCATGGGTGGTGTCGGCTGCAGCCAGACAGCGCTCACTGGATGCCAGTAGGGTCGCCCGGGGCGATGTGACGATGTGGGTGGCACCCCGCAACGGTGGCTTCCCGCGACGTGCCTGACTCGGCCGGCAGAAGCCGGGTGATCAGGTCTCCCCAGCGGTCGACAATCCGCTGCCACGCCGCGTCTGGCGAAGCAGCGTAGAAGTCGGCCAAAGCAACGCGGCTGGCCGCCGCGTCGATCACGCCGTCGCCGCTGCGCTCGCTGACGGCGCAGCAAAAGAAGCCGACCTTCAGGCGACGACAGTGCTGCAAGAAGCGCGCGTGGATGGCCTCGAACGGCTCTTCGAGGACATTGCCCAGCGCGGCTCGGCTGATGCAGATGGTCACGTTGCCCGCGATGTCGATGTTCATCAGCTTCCCGCCTGCTCCCGGGCATCCAATGAAGCGATCCACCGCGCCAAAAAGCATACTGACCGGGCGGCGCATTCGCTTGGCGGTCTCGACCACGCGGGCGGCGACGGCGTCGCAGTCTTCGGGGCTGCGGAAACTATCGGCATCGGCGCCTCGCCCGGTGGCCAGCTGCGGGAGGAAATTGACAACGATGCGCGAGTCGATCTGCTCGACAAACTCAAGGAATCTGGAGATGTCGATCTCGTTGCGGAAGCGGCGGCGGTCGACGACGCAGTTGACGAAGGTCAACATGCCAGCAGCGGCGCAGCGGCGCAGCGCCTCAGTGGCGGCTGCGAATGCCCCGCGGTGGCCGCGTGCCCGGTCAAACGCCTCGGCGTCATCGCCATCGAGGCTGACGAAGACGCCCTTGAGGCCAGCTTCGCGAAGGGCGTCGAGGCGCTCGGCGGTCAAACCGATACCGGTCGTGAACACGCGAACCTCGCAGCCCGCCGAGAGGATTCGGACGACCGACAGCAAGCGCTCGAAACGGGCGAGGGGTTCGCCCCCCGAGATGTTCACCAAGGGAACACGCAGGGCGGCGACCTCCGCGGCAACCCGCAGCGCGGTCTCGTCACCGATGTCGTCGCGAGCGCCGCCGCCAGCTCCGGCAAAACAGTATTCGCAGTGACAGGGGCACACCCCGGTCAGCGAGAAATAGAGGATGTTCGGGCCGCGCCCCGGCAGCACCAGGCGTCGGATCGCTTCATCAAAGCAGGGGCCGTGGTAGTCGGGTAGGAAGATGTGAGGAAAGAAGCCGTGGCGGCTGCGGATCATCGAGTTCGGACCGAACTGCCTGTGGGCAATCTCAAGGAAGATCGCCTCGGCAAGAAGGGACCGCGCGGCTTCTACTGGCCGCCCTTGCCATACCTCGCGCCGTGCCTTGCGCAGAAGGTGCCAGCCAAGCAGCGAGCGCGAGGGCAGCGGGCCCAACGGCATGCCGTGGTCAAAGAGACCGGCCAGACGAGCGGCGGCGCGCATCGCGTGGCCGCCCGGCCCTGATCCAACAGCGGCGTCTTCGTTGCCCACGAGGTCTCCTGCCGCGCCCGATCCGCGCCCGATCCGCGCCCGATCCGCGCCCGATCCGCGCCCGATCCGCGCCCGACCGGGATGACGGGCCTAGGGCATCGCCCAGATGTCCGGCACCCACCCGACCGGGATGACGGGCTCGGTCGAAACAGACATCCACTGCGGCACCGCATCCTTGGTCCGATAGACTGCGTCCACGTACCAGACCAGATTCGGCGGAGGCGGCCCGGGAAGCTGCTTCGTCCACACGCCGCTGTTCTTGTCCAAAGGCGCCGTCAACCAGGTCTTGGCGTTGTCCAACGTCCACCACAGGTGCACGGAATCGAGCTGCAGCTTGGCCGGCGACGCCTTCGGCACGACGATCGCGATGGTCAGCGGCCCTTGCAACTGCAGCTGGGCATCTGGCGCCGCGGGAAGCTCGGCGTAGCGGTCGTCCGTGGCAAAGACGTGGTGGAAGAGCGCCCGCTGGGCACCGCGAGCGCGCAAATCCGCGTCCTCCTCGATCTTCTTGGTGCCGCCGGGCAGAGCCGTGCCAAAGGCTGCAAAAACACCGTGGTCGAAGTTGCCGACCAGGCTTAGCCAGCGCGGTCCCTTCCAGGCCATCCAGGTCGCAGCGCTGGCGGTGAGCGGAAAGAACTCGTCGCTCGAGCCGTTGACGAGGAAGAGCTTGGCCGAGCTCGCCGCCAGCGCAACCGACGGCGAGATGAACGCGTCGATCAGCTTCTTCCACTCCGGGCTCGCCGTCGAAAGGCCCGCCTTCTTCAGCAGAGTGTGCTGCCAGGCATTGGCGGACGACGCCGCGAGATCCCAGGCGAGGACCCCCGACATGGGCACCGCGGCCTTGACGCGCGCGTCGCTGCCGGCGACGAGGAAGGTGATGACGCCTCCGGCTGAGAAGCCAGTGACGCCCAACCGGGTCGAGTCGACGTCTGGGTGGTTCGCCAGGCAGGTCAGCGCCCGCCGCGCCGCCATCGCGTGCCCCCAAAACCAGGTCCCCCGAGTGTCGGGGAATACGTCGAACATGCGCTTGCCGTTGTCGTACCCAGCTGGCAGGCCTTCCGAGGTGTTGTTCGGTTCGGTCCCGCCGCCAGGGCCGGTGTAGGCGATCGTGAAGGTCCCGGTGAGCGCGGCGAGGCCAGTCGCGTGCTCCTCCTTGGCGAAGCCGCCGAGACCGTGCGCTTGAACGACGCCCGGCCGCTTGCCACCGCTCTGTGGTCTGGCCGCGAAGGCGCGAATCAGGATGGGCTGCAAGGCGCCGTCGATGGATTCGTAGGAGAAGTACGTCAGCTGCCAGGCATCGACCAGGACGCCGTCCTTGAATGCTGTGTGTTTGTTGGTAAAGGAACACTTCGCGCTCGCGGCATCTTCGATCAGGCCGACATCCCACAGAGGCGGCTGAATGTACGGCGCTTCGGCGTCCTGGGCGGCGTCCTGGGCGGCGTCCTGGGCGGCGGCGTCCGCGGCGGCGTCAGGCGCAGGCGTCGAGGCGGTGTCCGAGCCCGTATCCGGGGCGGCGATCGCGTCGCTGGTGGCGTCCGAAGCCACGTTGGAGTCTGCGACCGACGACGAGTCGGCGCCCGCTTGTGCGCCGATGTCAGAGTTGAGGTCCGAGTGGAGGTCCGACTCCGAAGAGGCGTCGAGACCGGCCTTCGCGTCTGAGCCCGCCGCTACGTCTGAACCCGCCGCTACGTCTGAGCCGGACGTGGCGTCGAGGAGCGCATCTGCGGAGATATCGATGTCCGAAGCGGCGACGTTGCTGCCGCCAGGCGGCGTGCTGGTGCACGCGAACACAGCGACAAGGCAGATGAGCCAGCAACGCGGAGCGTGAGGGGCGGCGTGGTTCGGAGTTTCGTCCATGAGCTTCGTCCATTGCAGTGGCAGGCACGGCAAGGTAGCACCTCTACTTGCGCGAAGGTACTGGTGCGAACGTCCACACGCTTCGCCGAGCCCCGCCGCGGTCGCGCGCCGCAGCCGGGGCGGCCGGTCGGGCGCTGCCCACGGCGATCGGGAGATGCTACCCTGCGCGCCGATCCCGACCGCCGACGCGGTCCAGTGAGGTTGCGATGAACCGTCTCGATGCCGTTCCCAGACCGCAGGTTCGCCACTTCATGGTGGCCATGTGCATCCTCGGGCTGCCTGCTTGCAGCGCTGACGAGCCCACCGGTGGCCCTCAAGCGGCCATCGGCGACGGCGCGACGGCCGACGGCACGACCAGTGACGGCGCGGCTGGCGGCGACACAAGCGGCGACCCGAGCGGCGACACGGGTGACGACGCGGGTGACGACGACACAGCCGCGACTGGCGAGACGGCCGGTGACGTGCTCGACGACGACGCCGTCGCGACCGGAGACACAACGTCCGACGGCAGCGCCGGCGGAGCGGCCTTCGACAAGAGCTGCGAAGAGGACGCCGACTGCACGTCGGCGCATTGCGCCTGGGCATACGATGGCAAGCGCTGCACGCGTCCGTGCGACGACGGCTGCCCCACCGGCTGGCTCTGTAGCACGGCGCCGGGCAGCAGCGACGCCATCTGCATCGACCGCCGCCTCAATCTCTGCCGGCCATGCCTGAGCGCCGACGACTGCGGCCCGGATGAAGCCAGCATCTGTGTCGCCGACGCCGACGGCGCGGGCAGCTTCTGCGCGAGCGCCTGCGCGAGCGCTGACGACTGCGGCAAGGACTACACCTGCGCCACAGTCGCCGGAGCGGCAGGTGCCGCCGGCAAGGGCTGCATTCCAACCACCGGCAAGTGCGAATGCTCGGCGTGGGCCAGCGAGGCCGGTGCTGAGACCATCTGCCAGGTCAAAAGCCCGGCGGGCTCCTGCTCCGGTACGCGGGCGTGCGCCGATGGCGCGCTGACCAAGTGCGCGGGCCAGATGCCGGTGGCCGAGCTGTGCGACGGCGCCGACAACAACTGCGACGGCGAGATCGACGAGGACATCGTGCCGACGGCCTGCCAGGTCACCAACCAATGGGGGGCCTGCCCCGGCCAGACGACGTGCGCCGCAGGAAAGCAGGGCTGCGCCGGCGAACAACCGGCCGAGGAGCTGTGTGACGGCGCCGACAACGACTGCGACGGCGAGACCGACGACGGCTTCGCTGACAGCGATGACGACAAACTCGCCGACTGCCTCGACGACGACGACGACAACGATGGCGTCCTTGATGTAGCCGACAACTGCACCGTCACCGCCAATGGAGATCAGCTCAACACCGACAACGACCCGTTGGGCGACGCCTGCGACGACGACGACGACGACGACGGCGTCGCAGATCTGGCCGACAACTGCACCTGGACGGTCAACGGCGACCAACTGGACAGCGACGACGATGGCCTGGGCGACATGTGCGACGACGACGATGACAACGACGGAGTCGTCGATCTGGCCGACAACTGCACCTGGACGGCCAACGACGACCAGCTCGACAGCGACAAGGATGGCGAAGGGGATGCCTGTGACCTCGACGACGACGGCGATTCGGTTCCTGACCTCGCCGACAACTGCACGCTCACCAGCAACGCCGACCAGCTCGACCACGACAAGGACGCGCTGGGCGATGCCTGTGACGGCGACGACGACAACGACAGCTTCGGCGACGACCAGGACAACTGCCCGCTGGCAGCGAACAACGACCAGCTCGATACGGACAAGGACGGCGATGGCGACGCCTGCGACCTGGACGACGACGACGACTCGGTCCCCGATCTGGGCGACAACTGCAGCCTGATCAGCAACAACGAACAGTTCGACAACGACAAGGACGGCAAGGGCGACGTCTGCGACGACGACGACGACAACGACGGGGTCCTCGACCTGGCGGACAACTGCACCCTGACCGCCAACGCCGATCAGCTCGACGGTGACAAGGACGGCGAGGGCGACGTCTGCGACGGCGACGATGACAGCGACGGCATCCTCGATGAGGTCGACAACTGCCCCAATACGGCCAATACGGACCAGATCGCCCACGACGACGACGGCACCGGCGACGCCTGTGACGACGACGACGACGGCGACGAGGTGCTCGATCTGGCCGACAACTGCACGCTGGTCGCCAACGCCGCGCAGGAGGACAACGACAAGGACGAGCTCGGCGACGCCTGCGACGACGACGACGACAACGACCTCGACCCCGATGAGACCGACTGCCTGCCGCTGGACGAGGACGCCTTTCACGGACAAACCGAGGCATGCAACGGCAAGGATGACAACTGCGACGGCCAGACCGACGAGGGCTCGGCGACGGGTTGCACAGACTACTGGAAGGACGGCGACGGCGACGGCTTCGGCGACGGAACGAAGGCATGTGTCTGCGCGAAGAGCGCGCCGTGGACGCTTGATGCGATGACCCAGCTGGACTGCGACGACAACGCCAAGCCGAGCCACCCGGGCGGCACCGAGGTCTGCGGCGGCAAGGACGAGAACTGCGACGGCACGACGGACGAGGACGGGGCGTCGGGGTGCACGCAATACTGGCTGGACACGGATGGCGATGGCTATGGAGTTGGCCAGCCGACCTGCATGTGCGCGCCGAAGGGCAATCACAAGGCGACCGTTGCCGGCGACTGCCACGACGGCGACGGCGACGCGTTCCCCAAACAGCCCGAATGGTTCTCCAGCGCAGGCAAGAGCGGCAACTTCGACTACGACTGCAACAAGGTCGAGGCCAAGCAGTTCACCAAGGACGGCGCCGGCTGCAAGAACGTGCTCGGGTTCTGTGGCGGAAACTCAAAGACCGGCTACGTCGGCGACGCGCCGCCTTGCGGACAAGCTGGGTCGTACATCACGGAGTGCCAAACGAAGTGGCCCAAGTGCGTCACGCACGCGATCGACCTCGTGCAAGCTTGCCACTGACGCGAGGTGCCAGCCACTTCACAAGCCGTCGATATTACGAAATTAGTCTCGCCACCCGGGCTCAATCCTCAACGAAATCTCCGGACCCAAACGCCCTTGGACTCCGAGATCCCCGCCCAAGCGACGACGAACGTGTCGGCCTCGGGGATGTACACCAGCGACGGCTCGATGGCGTGACCGACGTCCTCGGCGATGTCGACCGGCTCGCCAAGCGCCTCGCCGGCGTCGCCGTAGCTCGCGAGGACCAACTTGCGGATGCGCAGGCGGGCGCTACCGGCCGCGACGGCCACGTCGGTCGCGCGGTCCAGGACCGCCACCTGACCGAGCTTGCCGGCCGCGACCCACAGACGCTCGGCGCCCGCGCCGGGCAGCTCGACTGAGGTCGGGCCGAGTTTGGTCGCGTTCAAGCCGATCCGACGGAAGCGCACGGCGTTCTCGGCGGGCGTTGCGCCGGGCTCGACGAATGCGGCGATGAACAGGTTGTTGGGCGGCGGCGAAGGCGTCAGCACGGCCGTCACTGCGGGCCGACTGCCCAACGGCGAGGCGCTGCCGAGGGTCTGTTCGGGCGCCTTGGCGGACAGCTGGTCGTTGTACATCCGCCACATTGCCCCCTGTTCGGCATCGAACCAGCCAAAGAGGAGGTTGGCATCCCAGGCGGACGCGATCGCGTCGCTGCCGTTGAGGATGAGCTGCTGGGGCTTGTCATCGAGAAAGTCGATGTTGGCGTCGATGCGACGCGACCAGATGCCGCCGATGGTCGGGTCGTGCCAGACGACCGCCCAGCGCGAGCTTGGCAGACGGTGCAGCTGCGGCCGACAGGCGCCGGCGCAGTCCACGGCGGCGACAGACTTCGGGCCGTCGGTTGGGACTCCGTCGACGTCAACTGGACGTACCCACACCCCGTTGGGCAGCTCGATGCCCTTGCCCTGCCGACCGTCCCAGGTCATCAGCCACTGGCCAGCGCTCTCGGCCATATGCGCCCACCCCAAGGCCTCGTAGGACTCGCCGGTGTCGGGATTCCAGGCAGGCGCCTTGTCGACGATCGGCGCGAGGGAGGTGTCCAGCTCTCCGGTCTTCGGGTCGACCAGGACGCGGATCAGCGCGGCCTGCGTCTTGTTCTTGATCTGCCGCCAGGTCAGCAGGGCCTTGCCTCCGGGCGCCGCGCTGAGCGACACGCGGCTGACGTGGGTGCCCGTCTCAGGAGCGGGATTGTCCGACGCGGCAAGCTGGACTGTGTCATCGAGGATGTCGATGCCGAACAGGCCCTTTCGTTCGACGACGAAGACCCCGGCGATGGGCTTGAGCTTGTCGGTCAGGCCCAGAAACGAACCGCTGAACAGGCCCTTGTCGACCTGGGTGATCCACAGGTGGCCCTGCACCAGCAGGTAGTTTGCCCCGCCGAGATCTGCGAACGACGCCTTCAGCGACAGACCGCCCGACGGCGGCGAGACCTCGAAGTTGTACACATCGCCTGCCTGGGCAGCCGCCGGGAATCGCAAAGTGACGTTCAGTCCGCCCGCGCCGATCGCCTTGCCAGCCAGCTTGATCGTGTCGGGGGCGTCGAAGCCGCGCTCGGCCGAGGTTCCCCCTTCGATGCCGGGCAGGACAGCGCGCATGACCGGCTCGGTCGGCCACTGCACGGCGACAAAGAGGGGATTGCTGGTGACGTCCCCGACCCGCGCCACAAGCGTACCGGTACCGGGTCGCGCCCCGACGATCTGCCAACCGCCAGCGCCGTCAGCCCACACCAGCACCGGCTTCTGCTGCGCCGGGTCGGCCGCGAGGCCGTCACCGCTCAGCGCCGTTCCGTTGAAGACCCAGACAGGTTGGGTGTCAGCCGGAAGGGCGACAACGCTGTCGTCGTCGAGGCGCATCTTCAGGGTGACGGAAGTGCGGCCCCCAAGGGGGACGCTGTCTGCAGCGTCAGCGATCAGCGCCACCATGGGCGCAAGCGGGTCGGTCGTCTCAGTATTCGCCGCATCGCTGGCGGCCGCGTCGGCGGCGCTGGCGTCCCCGACGGCGGCCGTCTCGCCGTCCGTGGAGCCGTCGGTGCCACCCACATCGGGCAGAGGGAAGCTGAATCCGGTATCCGTGCCACCCGCAGCGTCGCCTCCGTCACCCTCGCCGCCGCACGCGGCGAGCGCCAAGACAGCCAGCGCCGCGACAACCAGCGCAGAGGCGCTTTGCGGCCGGGCGAAGCGGCGCGTCAGCCTCGCTGTCGCAGGTAGCGAAGCGAAGGGGAGATTGGCGGAACGTTGGCCTGGCGAGCAGTTGGTCATCGGTTTGTCGGGGTCGGCGGGTATCAGGGGCGACGGCATGGGGGCGGCGGGCAGGGGGGCGGCGGGCAGGGGGGCGGCGGGCAGCGAGGCGG
>CALGHC010000695.1 GCA_937915965.1 uncultured Myxococcales bacterium | reverse complement strand
GGCCGGCGTCGCCCGCGTCGCCCGCGTCGCCCGCGTCGGCCAGTGCGTCCGCGGCGTCGGCCGCGGCGGTTGTCCCGCCGTCTTCGCTCGATCTGGGATCGTCGACGTCCGCGCTGGTGTCCTCACCGGCGTCTTCGTTGGCATCGACCGCCTGCGGATCGGCCGCGTCCTTGCTGCATGCCCAGAGCGCAAACAGGCAACCGATTAGCGCGACCAACGATAGGGAGCGCGCAGCGGGCGCACGCCGGGCAGCACAAGATTGCATGGCGACCTCCTGGTGGCGCGCGCGGCGGGCGGTCAGTCGGCGATCACTCCGCGCCGGCCTTCAGTCCCGCGCCACCGCTGTAGCCATAGCTGACGTCGTCGTCGTAGCCGTAGACGAACAGTCCCACCGGCTTGCTCCCTTGGAGCCGGTGCGGTCCGGCCGCGATCGGCAACCTGCCCACCGCCCAGGTGCTGCCCGAGACCGGCTTGAAGTTGCCAGCGAGCAAGCTGGTGCCGTCGAGCATCACGTTGGTGCTTTGCGGGACGACGACGTTGATGAAGTTCAGCTTGTACTTGTCGGGGACGAGGAAGATGTAGTCGTCGAGGTACTGGCTGGTGGCGACATCGAGGATCAGAGAGGGGTCGCCGATTGGCGCGCAGTAACTCGAGAAACCGCCCGATTCGCATTTCGCCTCGAACGCGTACTTCTGTTTGCACTGCGCGTCGCTGGTGCAGGTTGGGTTCTCCTGGGTGACGGTCGCGTACGAGCTGGCCATGTATTGGCCGACGAGGATTGGTTTGTCGGCTTTGAGCACAAAGTCTGCGGTCGACTCGAACTCGAACCACTGTCCCTGGTTGAGGGTCGGAATCGTGACCCCGATGAACGGTTGAATCGTGACCTTGGTGCCGTTCTGGGCCGCGAGGACCCGCCAGGCGTCGCGCTCCTTGCCGCGGGGGTACAGGCGGGCGGCGACGTACTCCTTGCCCCAGGTCGAGACCGGGAACATCTGCTCTTCGAGGTGGTCGGCGCAGCACGCACCGTCGCAGTCGGCGTCTTTGGTGCACGGTGTGCCGAAGCCGCCGCCGCTCGTGCCCGCGCAGACCTTGCCGCCAAAGCCGTTGGGGTCGACGACGCAGTTGCCGGTCTGCGGCGAGTTGCTCGCCTCTGATCCACCAAAGACCACGACCGGCTTGTCGGACTTCACGTAGGTGCCAGTGAGGTCCTCATTGTCCTTGTCCGATTCGATGTTGAGGACCTGCCCCTCCTTCAGCGAGAAGCTCTGCGTCTTTCCTTGCGTCATCGCCGCAACGCCCGGCCCCGCGAGGGTCTTGCCGGCAGAGACCACGTCGACCTTGGTCGTGCCCGGCATCGCCGCCACGATGGTCACATAGCTGCGGAACTTCTCGCCCAGCTGGTTGCGGCTCAGCACCCAATACTCGGTACCCAGCGAGCCCGTAGGTAGCAACAGCGAGGCGTCATTGCTGAACACGCCGTAGTTCTGCAGCGGGTTGAACTGGTACGCGACGATCGGCTGGTTGGACTGGATGCGGAAGGCGCGGTCGTTGATGTTGCTGCCGTCCTGGCTCTGGTTCTTGACGTTCCAGCCCTTCACGGGCAGGTCGATGACCTGCAACTTCTTGGGCGGCACGATCCAGCTCTTTGTCTTCGCCCCCGGTGCGTCCTTGTCGCCGCCGAGGGTGACGTGAACGGTTGCGTCCGACTCCGCAGTATTCGAAACGATCACCGAGAACTGCGCGTTCTGGGCGTCGTAGACGTTGCCACCGTTGCTGTCGACGGCGTTGTCGAGATCGACCGCCCAGTAGTCGCAGCCAACGTTGGTGTTGCTCTTGAAATCTTCCGCACAGGGGCTCACACAGATGCCGCCCAGACACGTCAGGCCCTTGGCCGCGCAATCCTCGCTTTGCAGCCAGCCGGTGCCATCGCCCGCACAGTACTCCGCCTTGTGGCCGTTGCACTGCTTTGCGCCTGGGACGCAGACCCCGCATTGGGCAGCGTGGCAGACTTGCTCGCCGGTGCAGCTTTGGATCAGCTGCGCCTTCTGGCCATCGTTCGAGCACTGCAGCAGCGCCTTGCTTGGGCCGCCCGGGACGGCCGGCTTGGCGCAGTAAGCCACTCCTGGCTCACAAAGGCGGCAGCTGCCGTTGACGCAGGTGGGTTTGTCGTCCGGGCACACTGCCGCGGTGTAGCCCTTGCCGTCGGCGTCGCAGGTCTGCAGGAACTCGCCCTTGCATTCGGTCGTTCCCGGCTTGCAGCTCAGCTCAGCGCAGACGAACTTCTCACAGTGGTTGGTCGTGTCCTTGCAGTGGAAATCGATGAGGCACTCGACACAGACGCTGACCTGAGTGGCGCAGTACGGTTTGTCCGGGTAGTCCTTGCATGCGGTGCTCTTGGCGCAGCCCGGCCCGTCCGGCACGAAGATATCCGCGCCGACGTCGTCTGTTTCGCCGTCCGCAAGATCGCTGCCGCCGTCGGTGAGGTCGGTTCCTGTGCCGGTGTCGACGTAGGCGTCGGTCGTCGCCGTGCCAGAAGGTTCGCTCGGCTTGCGTGGCGCCGGGCAGCCGGCCAGCAGGGCAGCGAGCGACCCGATCAGGACCAGATCAAGCAGGTGGCGGGCGGAGCCGACGCCGACGAGTGGCCAGGCAGTGTGTTTGTGGGCCATGGGCCTCCTCGGGGGTCGATCGTTTCCGCGCCGTCCACTGACGTGGCGTGGCGTGGATGGGGGGGGCGCGTCCTGCCGTGGTCGGGACGCGCTTGGTCGGGACGCGCTTGGTCGGGACGCGCTTGGTCGGGACGCGCCTGGTCGGGACGCGCCTGGTCGGGACGCACGCGCTCGGGACTCCACAGGATAGCATCTCCGTTGCGCTTGGGGAGTTCAACTTTGTAGACCACGTCGCCGTTGCTTGTCGATGGCTGCGCGCTCATGGGCTCTTGGCAGACGCCGCGGGCTCGACTCCCGCGCCTTTCGGCGGTGTCGCGGTGCCGACCGGCTCTGCGGCCGCGCCTGCGGGTTTGCCGTCGCCTCGGCCCAGCACCCAGTGGTCAAACCAGGCTAGATCCCATCGCATCTTGGCGTCCCGGTGCTTGCGAATACCCAGCCCGTGCGGCTCGCCCGGGTAGACCAGCAGCTCGGTTGGCACGTCGAGGTAGCGCTTCAAGGCCCGGTACAGGCCGGTAGAATGCTGGGGAGGCACGCGCGCGTCACGTTCGCCCACGTGGATGATCGTCGGCGTCTTGACGCGGTCGACTGCATAGAGCGGCGAGGCAAGCTTCATGGCCTCGCTCTGTCGCCATGGCTGCCCCTGCATATAGTTGATGACATGGCCCGGCGTATCCTCAGTCATCCACTGCATCGCCATGTCGAAGACCCCCGCGCCGCTGGAGGCCGCCTTGAATCGGGTCGTGCGGGTGATGATGCAGTTGGTCAGGTAGCCCCCATTGGACCAGCCCATGACCGCCATGCGCTCGGGATCAGCGACCCCCTGCTTCACCAGGTGGTCGACCCCGCTGAGGATGTCCTTGACGTCGATGTCGTTCTCGTGGCCGATCAGGCCGGTCATGAAGGCGTCGCCGTAGCCCGTAGAGCCGCGGTAGTTGACCGACAGCAGCGCCCAGCCGCGCGCGGCGAAGAGGGTCCGGCCGTAGATCCAAAATCGCATTCGCTGCAGCGTGGCTGAGGTTGGGCCGCCATGGATCTCGACGACCAGCGGCAGCTTCTCGGCCTTGGCGTCGCCCATCTTGTAGCCCGGCGGCAGCTCGAGGATACCTTCGACCTGGGCGCCGTCGAGGCTGCGCCACCGAACCGCTTGGATGCTCGGTAGCTTCCACGTATCGACCGCCGGGTTGACGTCGCTGAGCCGGCGGCGCTTGGACTGGTTGGCGCGTGCTGCCAGCCAAAACACCTCACCGGGCCGCTGTCGAGTCGAGACGATCGCGGCGAGGTCCTTGCCGTTACCGGCGAAGTCGAAGGCTTCGACCACCCCGTCGCCTGCGCTGAACGCTTCGGTCGGGCCCTGTCGGCCAGCGCGCACTTCCGTGCAATAGACTTGCTGGCCGGCGTTGCGTTGGCCAACGAAGCAAAGGCGATCGGTGAGCGGTTGCCATTGAGAGGTACCCACGAGGGTGAGCTCGTCACGACGGCGAATCTTGGTCGTGCGGCTGACCTTGCCGATCTTGTTGAGTTCGAGCACGAAGGCCTCGCCCGGGTAGCCATCGAAGCTGATGCGGAACGCCAGCTTGCGGCTGTCCGAGGCCCAGCGCGGCGCCTCGAGCCAGCCGTAGGGCGACGGCGCCGCGCCGCGCCAGCCAGCGTCATCGGGCACCTGCGTCTTGCCCGTGGCCACGTCGAGGATCTCGACGCGGCTCCAGCCCTCGTTGCTGATCAGCTTGTCGTCCGGTGTGGTCAGCAGCGCCACGTGAAGCCCGTCCGGGGCGACCGAGAACTCGCGGATGGTGCGTTTGTCCTCAAGGACCTTGCGACTGCGCCAGGCGTTGAGATCAAGGCGCCACAGCGTCGACGCCTGCCGCACACCATGACCGTATCGTAGCGTCTTGAATTGTCTGCGCTGCTCGCTGAACGCGCCCTCGTCGATGTGCTCGGCGGAGGTCGTGTACCACAGCGTGCGGCCGTCTTCACCGAGCTCGAAAGCGTCCACGCCGCCGTCGACCCGCGTGACTGGCATCAGGCCGCTGCCGTCGGCAGCGATGCGCCAGACCTGGGTCTTGCCGTCGAAGGGGGGCCGTTTCGCGCCCGCCTGCTTGCGGCCGGAGAGGAAGTAGAGCCACTTGCCGTCGCCGCTCCAGGCCGGCGCCTGATCGGCCGCATCGTCGAAGGTCAGCCGGCGGATCGCCCCTGTCTTTGTCTCGACGAGCCACAGGTCGAGGTTGCGGCGATCGTCGTCGCGCTGCCAGCGCAGCTCCACCCAGGCGGCGTGGCTACCGTCGGGCGACGTCGCGACGTCGGCGACCCAAGCGAGGCTGAAATAGTCCGCGGGCACGATGTCGTGGTCGCGGCGGGGCGGCGCGGCCACGCCCACGCCCGCGAGCGTGATCAGGCAGACGGCGAGGACGAGGGCGACGAGGCGGGGCATGACGCGGCTCCAGGGTGCGCTTGGGCCGACCATTGTAGGGCGGATGGTCGGCAATGACCAAGGTCGCTGCGCCCGTCTGCCGTGGACCGGCGGTGGCCGATCTGGGACCCATTGTGGCACCCTGCCACTGTCGCCTCGCTCGCGTGCTGGAGTCCACCATGATGTCGCGCTCTCTCTCCGCCTCGTTGTTCGCTGCGCTTGGCTCGCTCGTCTCGCTCGGCCCCGTGGGCTGCGCGGGCGCGGCCGCCAGCGGCCCGGCCGCCAGCGGGCCGGCCGACACCGGCGGTCGCGTCGTGGTCCTCCAGGTCGACGGCATGAAGAAGGCCCGCTCCGGCGCGACCTGACTGGCTTGACCGGAATCGGTTGTGCGCGCCCTGGACGGGCTCGCCGGAGTGACCAGGGTGAAGATGGTGGTGGCCCGCGACCGTTTCGTCGTACACATCGGCGGCGATGGCCCGACCGACGCCGAGCTGACCGCGGCCGTGCGGCAGTTGGGCTATCGGCCGACGATCCTTGGCCCAGCCGAGGCCGAAACCGAGCTGCCTGCGGCGCCGGCCTCGGGCGTCGCCTTGGCTGCCTCTGATTCTCCCCTGACGGCCGCCCTGGATCGTGCGCTCGCGGGCAACCGGCTGGTTTTGGTCATCTTCGGCGCACAGTGGTGCCTGCCGTGCGAACGGATGCAGCGCGAGACCTGGGCGAGCCCCGACCTGGCCGATCTGATCGACGGCGTCGAGGTCGTTGAGATCGACGCCGACGAGTACACCGAGGTCGCCCGCCGGCTGGGCGTGGTCAGCCTGCCAGACGCGCGGCTGCTGCGCGGCGACGGCACCGTCCTGGTCCGCGTCACCGGCTTTCAGTCGCCCGGCGCGGTGCGCGAAGCGTGGCGCACTGCGACCTTGGCTGTCGGTTCAGACGAGTCACCGGCCGCGCCTTGAGCCACGGCGGCGCTTTGTGGGCGCTCATCGTCGGTCGCGCCGCTCTTCGTCGGTCGCGCCGCTCTCTGTCGGTCGCGCCGCTCTTCGTCGGTCGCGCCGCCCGTCGCCGGTCAAGGCTGGTCGAGCTGCTTCTTGAGCCACGCCTCGGGCGTCTCGACGTGGGCGATCGCGGTGCAACCGGTCGCTTTGCCCCCGGGATCGATCAGCGGCCCGCCTTCGACCCGGGTCCCCGCGGGGACTCCGGCCACAGTGCCGTCGGCCTCAAGCCACCAGCTGCCGTCCTTGGCGAGGCCGAATCGGCGCACGGGCCAGCCGCCCTTGGCGCCGTCGGTCAGCTCGACCACGACATCCCAGTGGTTCTGATCGACGCCGATCTCACCCCACGTCTGGGGGTGGTTGATGGCAGCAGCCTCACTGTGCAGCAGGGTCAGCGCCGTGCCCTTGGCGATGCCGAGCGCCTCGATGGCGTCTACAGCCTGCAAGCGGATCCGCGCATCGAAAGGCAGCAGCGACCACGGCTGCAGCGCCACTGCCGGATCGGTGTACAGCTCAAGCGACTCGTAGTGGACGCGGTCGCCCTCACACATGCGCAGCCAGGCGCCGCGGGTCGCTGCCAGCACGTCGTGCGGCACCGGGATATCATCGAGGTCAGCCGCGCTCAGCCGCGCCCGGCGCGAGAGCGGCCGCGCCTGCTTGAAGACGATACGGCCAGGCAGCTCGTCGCCCGACGCGAGCGCCGGCCACCCCGGCGCCATCTTGCGGAACTCCAGATCGAGGGTCAGCGTCGTCGACCATTGCGCGTTCGGCAGGTCGGCGTTGGTCGCATTCAGCCAGTCTTCGACCAGCGGGCGCATGCGCTCGAAGATCCACCACAGCTCGGCATCGCTCAGCAACCGCGTGCCCGCGGCGACCTGATTGGATCCCTGGAGGTGAGCGAAGGTGGTCCCTGCGCTGCCATCGAGGCTGACGCGATCGCGCTCGGGCAGGGCGCCCAGGCCGCCGGGCGGGTTGGTCACCGACAGGTCGCCGTCCTGGACATCGACGGTCATGACGATCCGATCGCCGCCATCGAGGGCCTGGCCACCGGCGAGCTCGATCAGGATTACGCCATTGGCCGCCTCCAGCTCGTCGTCGAAGCGCGGGTGCACGAGCACCGCCATGCGCCCGGTGACGTGGACGATCCCGCCGGCGCGTCGCTCTTCAAAAGCGTCGAAAGCCCAGTACGAGGACCAGACCTTGCGCAAGGCGTGCGTGACCGTGCGCGCTCGGTCCTTCTCGCTGGCCTGTTGGTCGGCGTGGAGAAAGCCGGTGTGCGACTCGTAGACCCCCGCACCGTTGAAGCCCTCGATGTCTTCTGCCGTTGACGAGGACCGGAAGCGCAGACCCTGGCTGATCGCGAGCTCGCCAAAGTGGCCCGTCAGCTCGGCCTCGATCGCCGACAGGGTGGCGGGCTCGATCGGCGCCGCCTCGATCATCGCGCGCAGCCCGCCGGCAGCGTGGATCGTACCCAGCACGGTGGTCGCGAGGTCGCCCGTCGCCAGCCGCGGCAGGGTCTGGGCCAGCCAGGCGCTCGCCTGGGGATCACCAAAGTGAGCGAGCTGAAACGCACCGAAGCCTTCAAGTTGCAGATAGCGCATGGCCGATTCGAACTTGAATTCCGGGTTGGCGAGCAGCGCGTCGATGGTCGGCTGCAGCGGCGCGATGTGCTCGGCCCACGCGCGCACGGTGACCACCACCGGTTTGTGCGGCAACGGCAGGTCTGGGCGCTCGAGCAGCGCCATCACGCCCGCCGCCTTGCCGCCGATCAGAGGCATGAGGATCTTCATCTGGCCCAGGCCGCCTCCGGCGAGATCGATCACCAACGGCGCCAGCGTCAGGTCGGCCATCGGCACCAGGGTCGTGCCGGAGCCGCTCTTGCCCTTCCACTCCTTCCACAGCTCGTCTGTCATCGCGCGCCACCGCAACGCGTTCTTTGCGACCTCCAGGATGACGGGCTGGCGCTGGTCGGCCCAGGACATCAGCACCGGGTCGTCGAGAAGACCGCCGAGGTAGGCGTTCGGGGTGCCTCGCGCCTGAGCCAGCAAGGCGAGGTGGGCTTGCGGCGTCTGTGGCACGGCAGTGAGGATGCCGGCGACCGGCGGCAGGTCATCGGGCACCGCCTCGAGCAGGACGATGTCGTCGAGATCGAGCCCCGTCTTGCCGATCCCGGCCTTGGGTATCCGCTTGGGGCGGCCGGCCGTGATGCCCGGGTTGTAGCCGATCACCTCACCCGGGACGACCAGATCTTCGGGCACCAGCACGCGGGTCGCCAGCGGTCCGCCGCCCTTGCGCAGGGTACTCGCCAACCAAAGCTGCTGTGACGACGAGCGCGCCAGCCAGGCGAGCTGATCGCGCGGCTCGGTGGGCAGCGCCGCGGACAGGCGCGCGAAGAAGTGCTGCAGATCGACTTCGTTGGGTTCGTCTTGGAACTCCAACTCAAATGCCCATATCGCCTCGGGGTGAGCCCGCACCGGGTTCGCCGGTAGGTGGATCAAGGTGCCGATGCCGAGGTTGCGCGGGCATTGGTTCCACTTGGGTTTCGCGACGCCCGGACACGCCCCCAGGCCGAGGTTGTAGAACTGGTACGAGAAGAGGCGGCTGCGATCGCCGGACCAGAGCAGGTCCAGCGGAAGCGAGGCGTCCGGCATGGACCGCGCCCACTGATAGATCGCGTCGATGCTGCCAAACCGCTGGCCGTGAACGGGCGCGACGTCGACCCCGGGAACGGCCGCGCCGTTGATCAGCCGGAACCAGTACCACTCGTCGTGTAGTGAGTAGAACGTCGGGTCGTAGAAGACCGCGGCGGCGTCCCCCTGACCAAACCGCGGCAGCGCGAACTTCAGCGCAGCGAGGTCAGCCTCCGGATCAGTGAAGGCGAGCAGCTCGTCCGTCGAGGCGAAGCCCGGGCGGGTATGGTCATTGACGGCGCCAGCGAGGTCGTCACCACACGCCACGAGCGCGATCAGCGCGGCGGCAACGGCGGCAAATACAGCGGCGGTATGGCGGCGGGGCATCTTGGCCCGAAGCGTAGCGAAACGGCCGGCAGTACGCCATCGGCCGCATTCTGCCAGGTACCGGCGCTTGTGCCGGCCGTGCACGGACCGCCGTCGCGAGGCTCCCAGCCCGTCGCGAGGCCCCCAGCCGGTCGTGTCCACCGCTGGTCGGACTCGCCGGTCGCCGCGCGCATTGCTGGTCGGACGCGCCGCTAGCCGCGCGTGCCCGTCAGGTCCAGCTGCAAGACGACGCCGTCGCGGATGAGGTCGTCTGCCTTGCCGGCGTAGACGATCCCGAAATCCTTGCGGTTGATGCTGAACTCGGCCTTGCCGGTGATCGCGTCGGCGGCCACCGTGATCGTCGCGGGGAAACGCACCTGCTTGGTGACGCCGCGCAGGGTCAGATCACCCGTGATCGTGTGACTTGCCCCTTCGCCGCCGGCGCTGATCGCCGTCGACTTGAACGTCGCCTTGGGGAACTTCTCGACGTCGAAGAAGTCGGCGCCCTTGAGGTGGCCCTCCAGCTTGGCGCTGTAGGCTCCCGGCTCCTTCCAATCAGCGATCACGGAGCCTACTTCCACGTCGAACGAGAGGCTGCCGCCCTCGGCCTTGCCGTCGGCAAGCTCGACCGCGCCCTGCCAGGTGGCGAACTTCAGCTCGTGCGATCCGGTCACCTTGCTGCCGACCGCGCCGATGAAGCCGGTGAGGGCGACGGCGCCCGCTGCTGGTGCCGCGGGTGCCGCAGCGGCCTCACCAGCGCCAGCACCGACGGCTGCGGGCTCAGCTGCGGCGGGCTCGGCTGCGGTGGGCTCGGCTGCGGGGGCCTTCGCGGCTTCGTCGCCGGCCTGTTCGGCCACCTTGTCGCGGGCGCTCTCGGCGACCTGGGCGGCCGGCACGCTCTTCGACGGGTCTTTGGCGCAGCCAGCGGCGACGATGCCGACGGCAGCGAAGAGGGCAACAGTATCGATTCGAATCATCATCTTGCGGTACATATGTGGTCTCCTGTGGCAGCGGTCAAAGGGGCGCTCGCCAATATCACTCACGCTAGGATGGAACAATCGTCGGCGAAAGGGCCGCGAATGCGGAACATTGTTGCGTCAGCGGAACAATGGGTTGGCTTTGCACATTGCAGGTCCGTCTCCTGGGCTTCGATCGCCGCCTGTGCGCCATCATCCCTCTGCCTCATCGCCACCGCCCCGTCTCGCAGTCTACACGAAGTCGCCAAGAAGCGGTGTATCGTTGGCTCGGCGGCGTCGGGCCGCGACGCGAATGGTTTGCGCAATCCACGCGCGTGCGGCTAGATTCCCGCCGATCCGAACGGAGGACCGCAATGCATCCATTCCTGCCCGCCATGTCTCGCTTGCCCGCAACGTCTCGCCTGCCCGCCATGTCTCGCCTGTCCGCCATGTCTCGCCTGTCCGCCATGTCTCGCTTGCCCCGGCGCCGGTCTGGACGTCCGACTTTGCCGTTGCTCGCCCTTGTCGCCGTCGCCGCCGCCTGCACGGACACCCATGTCGCCGACAAGGCAACGGACGAGATCGCCTACAAGGCCACGATCCGCTGGACTTCGCACGGCATTCCGCACATCGAGGCCGACGATCTCGGTTCGGCGGGCTACGCCCAGGGCTGGGCCTTCGCCAAGCTGGGCAACGCCTGTGAGCTCGCCGATCAGATCATCAAGGTCCGCGGCGAGCGCGCCAGGTACCTCGGCCCCGGCCCAGACGACGCCTACGTCCGCAGCGATCTCGTCTACCTCGGCCTGGGCCTGCGCGAGGACGCCGCCTCCCTGTGGTCCGACCTGTCCGCGGACTCCCGAGCGGTGATCGGTGGTTACGCCGCCGGCTACAACGCCTGGCTCGCCGAAGCCGGCCCGTCGGGGCTGCCGGCGGCCTGTCGCGACGTCGCCTGGGTCCGGCCGATCGACGGCTACGACCTGCTCGCTTACTACTTCGACATCAGCATGCTCGCCTCGACGCGGCTCTTCGTGAAGTACCTCATCGACGCAGTGCCGCCACCGAAGACCGTCGCCGATGCCACGCCGGCGACCGACGGCTCGCGTTGGTACGACGCAGGGGCGCGGCTCGAACGGTTCCTGACCGAACTGGCTGCCTTGCCCGACGCCCAGCATCCCGGCCTCGCCTCCAACGGCTGGGCGATCGGCAAGGAGCGGGCAACAAACGGTCGTGGCATGGTGCTGGGCAACCCGCACTTCCCCTGGGTGGGGGAGCTCAAGCTGTACGAGTCGCATCTCAAGGTCGGCGACGATTATGAGGTCGCTGGAGCCGCCCTCTATGGCGTACCTGGCGTGCTGATGGGGTTCAGCCGCGACATCGCCTGGACGCATACGGTCTCGGCTTCCAAGAAGTTCACCTTCTATCGCCTCAAGCTGGTCGACGGCGAGCCGACCCACTACCTCTACGACGGCGAGGACCGAGCCATGACGTCGCGCGAGGTCAGCGTCGAGGTACTGCAGGGCGACGGCACCATGAAGTCCGTCAGCCACACCTTCTGGAGGTCCCACTTTGGCCCGATGTTGGCGCTGCCCCCCGTCGCGCTGTGGACCAAGACCGAGGCTTTCTCGATCCGCGACGCCAACGCCCACAACCTGCGCCTCCTCGATCACTTCCTCGCCTTCGCCCGCGCCGGTTCGGTCGCCGAGGCCGGCCAGGTCCTGGCGACCGTGCAGGCCAACCCGTGGACCAACACCATGGCTGCCGACAAGGACGGCAAGGTGCTGTACAGCGAATCCAACAGCGTGCCGAATCTCAAAGCAGCCGCCGAGCAGGTCTGGCTCGCCGAGGTCGAGGACGACGTGCTGGTCGGGCTCGCCGCTGAGCTTGGCGCGATGTTGCTGGATGGCTCCTCGTCGGCGACCGCGTGGGTCGAGGAGCCTGGTTCGCGAGCACCGGGTCTCGTGCCGTACGACAAGACTCCCCACCTCGAGCGCGATGACTGGGTCGCCAACCACAACGACAGCCACTGGCTCGCGAACCCCGCCGCGCCGTTGACCGGCTACAACCACACCTTTGGCGCCGAGGGGGTCGTGCAGTCTCAGCGCACGCGCATGGGGCTGAAGATGATCGCCGAGACCGGTGCCGACAGCCCCGCCGGCGCAGACGGCACCTTCACGGTCGAGGAGCTGCAGGCCACCGTCTTCAACAACAGGGTTCATACTGCAGAGCTGCTGCTCGATGGCGCGATCGCTCGCTGCCAGCAGACGACGACGGTCGAGATCAGCGCGGTCGCCGTGCCGTTGTCAGCGGCATGCACCGTGTTGGCTGACTGGGACCGGCGGATGGATCTCGACAGCAAGGGCGCCGTGCTCTACCGCGAGTGGCTCGGCTGGCTCGACGGTGACGATGTCGCGGGCCACTCAGGTGGTTTGTACGCCGTCGGCTTCGACGCCGCTGATCCGGTGGCGACACCGAACACCCTCAAGCCGCCGGCGCCGAGCGGCAAGGACGCCGTGCTCTTCGCGCTGGGCAAGGCGGTCGTTGGCATGCAAGCCGCGGGCGTCTCCCTCGATGCGACCCTGGCGGCGCTGCAGTTTACCGACAAGGCGGGAGTTCGCGCCCCCATTCACGGTGGCTCGAACCGCGAGGGAGCTTTCAACGTCGTCGAGTGGGCACCGCGCAAGACCACGGTCGCTGCCGACTTTCCGCATGGCAAGACCCTCCATGGGGCCACGGGTCTGACCGACAAGGGTTATCCGATCGACTACGGATCGAGCTTTGTGATGGCGATGCGGTTCACTGAAAGCGGCCCCGAAGGCTGGGCGCTGCTGACCTACAGCCAGTCGAGTGACCCGGCCTCGCCGTGGTACGCCGACCAGACGGACCGTTTTGCCAAGAAACAATGGCGGCGCATGTGGTTCGACGCCGCCGACATCCTCGCCGACCCCGAGCTGGTGGGCGAGACCGTGACCGGGGCGGGCCTCAGCTACTGACGACCGCGCGGCATTGGTGTCGCCAGTCGGCGTCGACGATGAGCGGACCGCGCCGGCCTCAGAGTTTGGGCCCGCGCAGCGACGCCACGCATTCGAGGTGGGCCGTGTGGGGGAAATGGTCGACTGGTGTGACCGTCGCCACGGTGAAGCCGGCCTCGACCAGGGTCTGCAGATCCCGAACCAGAGCGACCGGATTGCACGAGACGTAGATCAAGTTCGCCGGAGCGAGCGCGATGACCTGGGCGAGCGCGGCAGGCATCAGGCCGCTTCGCGGCGGGTCGACCACGACGAGGTCGAAGTGGCCCGCTCCGGCTCCCAAGCCAGCGAGAACGACCGCCGCGTCGCCTGCGTGAAACTCAACGTTGTCGATATCGTTGCGGGCTGCGTTCGTGCGGGCATTGTCGACCGCCTCTGCGACCAACTCGACGCCAACCACGGAAGCCACCCACGGCGCCAGGCACAGCGCGATCGTGCCGGTGCCGCAGTACAGATCAAGCGCAGCCCATTGCGTGCCGGCACCTGAGGTCAGGTCGGCTGCGGCGAGCACCTCGCCATAGAGAAGCTCGGCGCCCGCCGTATTCGGCTGGAAGAAGGCCCGCGGGTGAATGTCGAAGTCGAGCGTGTGGCCGCCCGCCAGCTCGAGGCGCTCGTGCAGCGTCGCGCGGCCAGCGACAACGCTGGTCTCCATGCGGGTTGCTTCGCCGCGGACAGCGGCCACGCGCGTCCATGCGAACGCGGTCACCGCTGTGTCGAGTCGCGTCGCCGTGGCTTCGAGCGTCTCGCGCAGCGACTCGACGACCGAGGCGGCTGTGCGCTCGCCGTCCGTGGTCTCGATCGGATCGGCGTCGCTGGTGACCAGCTCGATCGAGCGCTCGCCAGTGCGCAGCCCGTCGCGGATCGTCAGGTTGCGCAGCCAGCCGGAACCGCGCACCTGGTCGTGCACCTGCAGCCCGAGCTCCCGCACCCGCGCAGAAAACGGTGCGACGAGCGCGGCCGAGGCCTCGGCGATCAACCAACACTCGTGCAGATCGACGACCTCGTGGCGGTAGCCGACCGGATGCATGCCCAGGCCCACCTCGCCGTCGCCGCGGTCGCCGAACGACAACTCCATCTTGTTGCGGTAGCGCCACGGCTGGGGACCCGCCCGCAGCGGACGCAGCACGCCCGCCTCGAAGCCCGCGGCGGCGAGCAGCGAGCCGATCCGCTCGGACTTCCAGGCGTGCTGATCACGGGGGGCGACATGTTGCAGGAGACAGCCGCCACAGCCGCGATCGGGCCGCTCAAGGGGGCCAAAATGTCGGCAGCGCGCCTCTGTGCGCAGGGGGCTGGCGACGACGACCGCCACCGTTCGCGCCTGGAGGCGTCGGCGCGCGCGCCGCGCAATGACCACGTCGAGACGATCCCCCGGCAGGCCGTGGCGGACCCGAACATCGTAGCGTTTGCGCTGCCGCTGTGGACCGACGTCGGCGTCGACCCTCGCGGTGCCCAGCCCGTCGCCGTCCAGCGCCACGATGTCGAGGGTGAGCCGGTCGCCGGGTCGCAGCCCGCGCGGCAATTGCAGGACTCCCTCGTCGGCCACGTCGGCCACGTCGGCCCCGCGGTTCGCCTCGGCCGCGTCGGTCACGTCGGCCACGTCGGCCACGTCGGTAGCCTCGACTGTCTCTGGTAGGACGGGGATAGACTTGCTCATTCTTTGGGCTCCGGCGCGGCGCGCTCGGGCGCGGCGGTGGTTGTATCGCATCCGCACGCAGGGCGCAGCCCGGCATCGCGCCATGGCGAAGGCTGGACGCCGCCGGCGGCTTACGTTACCTGCACCCGGGCCGCGCACCGCTACCTGCACGCGGGCGGCGTCCGTCGACGCGTCGACGCGGCAGCGCCCTTCACCGAGGAACCATGACCCACGCGTCTCCCCATCCCTTTGGGCAGGTCGTCTTTGCGGGCGGAGGCAACCGCTGCTTTTGGCAAGCAGGATTTTGGTCGATCGCTGCCCCTGCTCTCGATTTACGGCCGCGGCGGATCGCCGCAGTCAGCGCCGGCGCGGCCGTCTCGGCGTTGATCGTCGCAGGCCGCGCCGAGTCCACCCTGCGTCACTTCCAGCGGATGACGGCGGCCAACCCGACCAACCTTCATCTGCGCAACCTCTTCGGCCCTCAGCCCATCGTGCCGCACGCCGAGATGTACCGCGGCGCCTTGCGCCATGCCCTCGACGACGAGGCGGTCGCTCGCATCCGCGCCGGTCCCGATCTGCGGGTTCTGCTCGCCGCCGTGCCGCGATGGCTCGGTCCGCGCAGCGGTGTCGTCGCTGGCTTCCTGGCCTACGAGATCGAGAAGCGCCTTCGCCAACCGGTTCACCCCGTCGGCGGTCGGCGCCTCGGCTTCCAGCCGTTGGTCGTCTCGCTGGGCTCCTGCCGTGACGCCGAGGAGATGATCGCGCTGATCCTCGCCTCGAGCTCGACGCCGCCGATGGCGCCGGTCGCCCGCTGGGCGGGTCGCACCGTGCTAGACGGTGGTCTGGTCGACAACGTCCCGGTCGCCGCCCTCGAAGCGGGATCCGCCGGTCGTCCCGATTCGACCCCCGAGACCAGCACCCTCGTCTTGCTCACGCGGCCGTATCCGGTCGAGCGCTTGCCGCGTGTGGCCGGACGCACCTATGTCCAGCCATCGCGCGAGGTTCCCGTGTCGAAATGGGACTACACCAACCCGGATGGCTTGCAGCAGGCGTGGGACCTGGGTCGCGACGACGCGGAGGACTTCATCGCAAGCCGCTGAATGGGCACCGGCGCGCTCCTGAATGGGCACCGGGCGCGCTATCGCTTTGCCCACCCGCCCCACTCACCAAGCGGGTGCGCCGCTCGCCTTCCCGGCCCGAGCGGCTCCGGCTATCCTGCGCCGACCACCCCGGAGGTGTTCGCCGTGCTCCGCTTGCCCGCCGCGCTCCGCTTGCCCGCCGCGCTCCGGCTGCCCGCCGCAATGATGCGCCGCTCCGACCGACCAACGCTGATCGTGGCCTTGTCGCTGGCGTGCCTGATCGCCTTGGCCAGCGCCTGCACCGACACGGTCGATGGCGGGGCCGACTCGGGCGCTGGCGCCGCCGCGTATCCCTTCGACGATGTGCTGCGGCTCAACCATATCCAGGTCAAAGGCACCCACAACAGCTACCACCTCCGGCCCGACCTCGACATCCCGGACTGGCGATACAGCCACGTGTCCCTCGACGTGCAGCTCGGTGACCAGGGCGTGCGTCAGTTCGAGCTCGACGCCCACTGGCACGCCGAGGTGGGCGCCTATCGCGTCTATCACGTCCTTGAGATCGACCAGCGCTCGACCTGTGACCGCTTCGTCGACTGCCTCGCCGTCCTTGAGAGCTGGTCTACCGCGCACCCCGGCCATCTGCCGATCGTCGTCATGACCGAGATGAAGGACATCCTCGCCGATCTGCCGCTCGCCGATCCGCTTGGTCAGTTGGAGACCGAGCTGATCTCGGTCTGGCCGCGCCAGCGCATCCTCACACCCGACGACCTGCGCGGCAGCCACGCCACCGTGATGGACGCCCTCGCCGCCGATGGCTGGCCGACGCTAGCGGCTGTTCGCGGCAAGCTGATCGTCTCGCTTCTGCTCGAAGACGCGCCCCGCAGCGAATACAGCCATGGAGACCTGCATCTCCATGATCGCCTGTGCTTCGTGATGGCGCCCGCGGGCAGCCCCTACGGTGCCATCATCAAGGTCGACGACCCGGTTGGCGGCAAGGCGGCGATCGCCTCGGCGGTCGCGGCAGGCGCCCTGGTGCGTACCCGCGCCGACGCGGGCGGCAAGGAGCCGTCACCCGACGACACCGCTCGCCAGCAAGCGGCGTTGGCGAGCGGTGCGCACATGTTGTCGAGCGACTACCCCGCGGCGGTCAGTGAGGGCGGCTACTTCCTTGACCTGCCTGGCGGCCAGCCAGCGCGCTGCAACCCGCTCACCGCGCCACCCGAGTGCACCGCTGCGGCTTTGGAGTCGCTGTAGCCGCGCAGACGATGTAGCCGCGCAGACGATGTAGCCGCGCAGACGATGTAGCCGCGCAGACGATTCCGCGGTCGCCGCCGGGCCCGGCCCAACCGCCCTACCGGCATTGGCGCAGGTGGCTGGGGTGGTGTTTCGCCTGCAACAGGGCGACCGCACACGAGTCATCGACACCACGGCACTGGACCAGGTGGCTGGGGTGGTGGCCCATCGCCACCAGCGTCTGGACACACTGCGGCGCGAGACCCGGCTTGCACTGGGCCAGGTGGCTGGGGTGGTGCTTCGCGCGCAGCAGCGTGACCGCACAATCTCGATCGACACCCTTGCATCTGGCGAGATGGCTGGGGTGGTGCTTCATCGCGATGAGGACCTCCTGGCACGATGGCGGCGGCGGCGCGGCGCTCGGCGGTGGCTGTGGCAGACGCGCCGGATGGGGCGCGATTGGCGCTCCCTGCACCGCCGGCAACGGCAGCGGCTCTGCCGGCGGTGGTCCTCGATGGCCGTGTTGCGGCGGCGTTCGCGGGGATTGCGCCTGGCCGCGGCGCGCCGAGACCCGCTGACGAGGGCGCTGGGTTGCGACGCGCTCAAGCGCGAAGCCGCCGGTGCGCCCGTCGCTGTCGAAATAGGTGCCGTCGACGCCTTCAAGGGAGAGCAGGCCGGTGTAGATCGCCTCGAGGACCTCGCCCCGTCGCCCGACCCGACGCTCGCGGATGGTCACCAGAGTGCGCCGTCCGCCGGTGACCACGTTCACCTCGTATCTGGCCCGCGCCCCCTCCACGGCTTCGCCGCGGTAGCGGTCCCCCCAGTCTGGGGCGTCGGCGCTCTGTGGGGCCGCTTGCAAGCGCAGCACCACGGGACCGGCCCCCACTCGTTCGATTCTCCAGACCCCTTCGAGCGAGGCGGGTGGCATCGCTACGGCCGTCGCGCTCACCGTCAGCGTCCAAATCGCCAGCGCTGTCGGCGCTGCGAGCCTTGTCCACGTCCGCGTCATCACTTCTTCCTCCTGGTCCCAGGGACCACGACGCCGCCGTTCGCGACCGCGTCTTCGTTGGGCAAAGAGTGCAACGGTCGCGCCCCTCGCCGGATTCGAACGCGTCGGCAATGGCGCGGCGCGGCGCCCTTGGCGGGCGTTCCGCGTAGGTAGTATCCTGCGTGCCGCAACCGTGTATCGCACCAGGAGTCAGGATGCTGAATCCCGTTCGTCTCGCCGCGCCGTGCCTCGCGCTGATCGTCGCGCTCTCGCCGGCATCGGCCTTCGCCGACACCTTCGCTGTGCAGGGATCCCTGCGCACGGCCGGCGGCGGCCCGGTCGCAGACGGCGAGTACGGCCTCGCTGTGCGCTTCTACGACAGCGACCAGAAGCTGGTCTTTGAAGAGAAGTTCATCGGCGCCAAGGTCGCTGGTGGCCTGTTTGTGCTTGTGCTCGGCGAGAGCGGCAACCCCGCTCTCGACGCCGCCGCCCTCGCCGCCAAGTCCGCCTTCGTGGGTGTTCAGGTCGGCTCCGAGCCGCAGCTTCCGCTTGTCCCCCTGCGTCCGGTGTTGCGCGCCTGGCGGACCGAGGTCGCCGCGTTGGCTGAGTTCGCCACAGAGGCCGCGCACGCTGCGCTCGCCGACAGCGCCAAGAGCGCCAACAGCGCCCAGGTGGCCGCCTTCGCTGACAGCGCCAAACAAGCCGACTTCGCCACCAGCGCGAACACGGCGGCCCTGGCCACCGACGCCCTCCATGCGGCGACCGCCGACGTCGCCAAGCTCGCCGCTGAGGCGACCCACGCCCTGCAGGCCGATCACGCTGTCTTCGCCGACGCCGCCAAGCAAGCCGACAACGCCGCCACCGCCGAGGAAGCCGCCAGCGCCGCCAAAGCCACCGTCGCGTCGGCCGCGCTCGCGCTGCAGTGCACCGGCTGCATCGTCGCCGACCATCTCGACGCTGCCGTGCTCGCGCCCTTCGCCAAGACCGCTAGCGTCAACGCGTTCACTCAAGGTCAGTCCATCGCCGGCACGCTCGACATGAAGAACAATGAGATCCAGGCATTCCGGGTCCACAACGCCGCCAAGGCGCCCTTTGTCTGCGACGCGGCCCACAGCGGTGCGATCTACTTTGACACGGCCGAGAAGGCCTTCGTTGGTTGCAACGGCGACGCCTGGGCGTCGCTGGGTGCGGCGGCCGCCAACAGCTACGGCCAGGCGCCCGGAAACCCCGGCAAGAGCTGCCTGGACATCAAGACCAAGGTTCCCGCCGCGGCGTCCGCCGTGTACTGGCTCAAACCCGCTTCCGGCGCAGCCTTCGCCGCCTGGTGCGACATGGAGACCGACGGCGGCGGCTGGACGATGTGCTCCTCGGACAACCACAGCGTGCGGATCAGCACCGAGCTGTCGTCGAAGACGGCCTTTGGCCAGGACGGCTACCGCAGCGACTGCACCGAGGTCGCTTTCAAGGAAGTGATTTACGTGCGCCACGACAACGGCCAGAAGGCCTGGTTCGCTCGCGACAATGGTCAGACGACGACGGCCAAGGCGGTCGGCTTCGGGGCGAGCGGTGACAAGCTCGGCACCTGGAGCGCGAAGGGCGGCGTCGCCAGCGGCGCGTGGAAGTACCAGTTGGTCGTGTGCGACGTGTCGATGTGGACCGGCTTCTTCCTCAGCGGCTATACCAACTGCTGGAAGTCGTGCGGTTCCTGGTGCAGCGACACCACGACGCACTACTACCGCTACGACGGGACCGCCGGCAACAGCTACGACGGCGTCGCCTTCCACGAAAACGGCCACACCAACGTCGCCGACAAACTTGTTAGCGTCGGCCTGCGCTAGCCGTCGGTCCGCGATAGCTGTTGGCGAGCGCTAGCCGTCAGCCGGCGCCACCATCGGCCACCGCCACTTGGAAGCCAGCACCGTCGAACCACCGCTTGAACGAGGCCGCGGAGTCCCCATGAAGACCTTCTTCGATCTGCTTGAGCGCCACGATCTCAGCCCTGACGCGACCCAACGCGCGGCCATTGAGGCCGAGCTGTGGAGCTCCTACGGCGTCGAGGGAGTGGTGCTGGTCCTCGACATGTCGGGCTTCTCGCGGCTGACGCTCAAACACGGCGTCGTGCACTACCTGTCGATGGTGCGACGGATGCAGCGCGCGGTGCAGCCGATCATCGAGGCGCATGAAGGCGAGGTGGTCAAGTTCGAGGCGGACAACTGCTTCTCGCGCTTCCCCGGGGTGGAGCGTGGCCTCGCGGCCGCCGTCGCCATCCAGCGCGAGTTCGCGCGCATGGAGCCCGAGCGGGACGACGATCGCGACATCCACGTCTCGATCGGCTTGGACTACGGACGCTTCCTGCTGATCGACCGCCGCGATTTTTACGGCAGCCCCGTGAACCTCGCGAGCAAACTCGGCGAGGACATCGCCGAACCCGGTGAGATCCTGGTGACCGCGGCGGTCGCCGATCGCCTCGGCGAGACGAGCACCGCGCAGCTGTCGCCGGTGCGCTACACGATCTCGGGCATCGATATCGAGGCCTGGCGGGCCGACTGGCGCTAGGGGCGCCGTCGAGTTACTGCCCGTAATCCTTGCCCTTGTAGAAGCTGGCCCGCAGGATGAAGAGCAGGGCCGCTCCGGTCATCAAGGCTGCGAAGACCCAGAAGAAGTTCGCCAACCCCATATCCGGCAACCCGGTGACGAAGACGACGAGCTTGCTGCCGAAGGCTACGGTCAGCAGCCAGAAGCCCATGATCGTCGACTTCATCCGCGCAGGTGCCTGGGTGTAGGCGAACTCCAGCCCGGTGATCGACACCAGCACCTCAGCTTCGGTCATCACCAGGTAGGGGATGATCTGCCACAGCACGTGCACCTTGTCGCCGCTCTCGAGGCCGACGTCGACCGCGGCCTGAATGATGGCGACGATGGCGAACGCCGCTGCGGCGACGAGCATGCCCACGCTCATCCTGCGCAGGGGAGTCGGGGAGATACCCAGCCGCTGGATGCCCGGGTAGATGACGAAGTTGTTGAAGGGGATGAGCAGCATCACCATCAGAGGATTGAGGGCCGGGATCTGGCTGGGCAGCAGGTCGAGCGACATGCCCAAGGCGTCAAGATGCAGATCCATGCGCTGCGCCTGACGGATCCACGAGCTGGCGTGCTGATCGAACAGCGCCCAAAACACGCTCACCAGGAAGAAGACCGAGATGATCCGCAGGACCGCCATCGGCCCCTCCGCGATCTCCTGGCCGTAGCGCTTCACCGCCCCGGCAAAGAACCAATGGCGACCGAGATCGAACTCGTCCGTGGGCGGCGCAGCGGCCGCCGCGGCCTTGCGGCCCTCGCCGTTGAGGAGGGAGCGGACGCCTTCGAACATCACGGCGAGGAAGCCATCGTCGGCGGCGAGGCGCTGGCGGGCCACGAAGAGCGCCAGCCCGACTCCCGCGGAGGCGACCATCGCGGCGATCAGGGCGATCGGCGAGAGCATGTCGGTGAAGAAGAGCGGCAGGCCGATGACGCCCATGAACAGGAAGGACGACGACAGCGCGTCAAGGACGCCCAGGCGGCCACCGGGACGCGCAGGGATGTGCACGTATTTGTCGCGGCCCATCCAAAAGACGATGGTCGCGATGAACATCAGCAGACCGGGCACGGCGAAGGCCACCGAGGCGCCGTAGTTCGCCTTCATCCACGGGATCGCCAGGGTCGCGAAGAAGCTGCCGAAGTTGATGATGAAGTAGAAGAGCTGGAAGACCTTCGTGACCAGGGACCAGTTGCCCTTGCCGAACTGGTCGCCGACGTTGGCCGACACGCACGGCTTGATGCCGCCTGAACCGATCGCGATCAACGTCAGGCCTACGTACATGCCCGGCAGGGTGTCGTCGGCCATCGCCAGCACGCCGTGTCCGGCGCAGTAGACCAACGAAAGCCACAAGATCGTGTTGTATTTCCCCCAGAGGCGGTCGGCGATCAGCGCGCCGATCATCGGGAAGGCGTAGACCCCGGCGATGAAGAGGTGGACCAGCTCCTGGGCGTGCGTCTCCGCCATGTTCTGGGTCGCCGCGCCCAGGACGAAGAGCGCGGTCAGGTGGACCTGCAGGATCGACTTCATCCCGTAGAACGAGAAGCGCTCGCAGCCCTCGTTGCCGACGATGTAGCCCACGCCCTCGGGCCATCCGGTTTGTTCGTGATCAGGCGCGGTACGCCGGGTGCTGCTTGCCATGTGCTCGATTCTCCGCTGCTTCGTTGGGGGGTGCACTCTAGGCGACGGCAGCGGGACCGGCAAGGTTCGCCGTGCGTCCGTTCGCCCGATTGTCGGTGGTCCACGGGCGCTTGGCGCGCGCCCCGCGGGCTACACGGGCTACACGGGCTACACGGGCTACA
>CALGHC010000694.1 GCA_937915965.1 uncultured Myxococcales bacterium | reverse complement strand
CTCGAAGACGGGCTGGCCACCAATGCAGACCGTGTCATACGTGAACTCGTCACCTTCGATGAACTCCTCGACGCTCACTTCGGCGACATGGCGGATCTGCAGCAGAGCCGCCTCGAGATCGGCGAGGTCGTCGCAGCGGAAGGTGTCGGCGGAACCGGCGCCGGCGATCGGCTTGATGATCAACGGCATGCCGACGCGCTCGGCCGCTTCGCGGACCTGGGCTTCGCTGCTTGCCCGCTCGCTGCGCGGGACGCGCAGGCCCGCGGCCTCGACGCGCTCCTTCATCAACTGCTTGTCACGAAACCCGAGCACCGTGTCGCGAGACATCCCTGGCACACCGAGGAGCTCGCGGACCCGCGCGGCGAGCAGCACCGTCGGTTCCCAATTGGTCTCGACGCGGTCGACTCCCAGGTGACCCAGCGCCTGGACGATGGTCACGGCAGCCTTCTCTTCATCAAAAAGGTGCCGCACGCGCACATACGCCGACAGCGCCCGCTGAACGCCCTCGGGCAGTTGATCTTGCGCGCCGTCGCCCACACCGATGACGGTCGCTCCGACTTCGGCGAGGCCGCGGGTAAAGTCGCGTTGTTCGGGCGGAAAGGCGGGCGCGATGAAGACGACCTTCATGGCAGTGACTCCTGCGGGCCGCTTGCGCTGGCCGGCAACTGGCGGGTGGAAGGACGCCGCTCAGGCAACCCGAACGCGGACGGTATCGCCAGCGAAATCGAGCAGGCGACGCAGCTCGTCGTAGTCGGGATGGCGCGCGCGCAGCCAGGCGTTGGCCATGTAGCCGGCCTCCACCGACTGCGTCGGCGTACCGGGGGACGGCAGATGGAAGTCGATCAGCGCCGGCCCAAGCGCGTCGCGCACCGCGTCGAGGCCGTCGTAGCCGGTGATCCGACCATCGCGCTCTGGACGCAGGTTGACAATGCCAGCCGCGTATTCGCGCGAAGCGGGTCGGCTCACCTTGCCGTGGACGATCGCGTTGGCCCACTCCCGGTAGAGGTCGATGCCGTTGGCGGCGCAATAGAGGTCCCACTGGCCGACGCCCGGCGGTCGGGCGCCGATCTCGGAGAAACGCAGCCCCTTGGGGCCGAAGAACCACTCCATGTGGGTCGCCGATGTGCCCAGGCCAAGCGCGGCGACGACCTTGCGTCCGAGGGTCTTGAGCTCGTCGTAGGTGGATTCGTCCAGGCGGTTTGTGGCGATGATCATCGGCGAGACGGACCGGTCACGCATCGCGGGCAGGACGTTGGGGAAATAGTGCGAGATGAACTCGTAGACCACCTCGCCGCCCGCTGTAAGGGTGTCGTAGAAGCCCTCGTGACCCTCGACGAACTCCTCTACGGCGATGCTGCGGCCCCGCTCGAATCCCGAAGCGCGCAGGGCCCGCTCCAAGCCGGCGGCGTCGTCGACCCGGAATGTACCCGCAGCGCCGGCGCCGTCGCGTGGCTTGAGGATGACCGGATAGCCGACGGCGGCGATGAAGTCGCGCACCTCGGCGACGCTGGCCGCCGCGGTGGAGGCCGCGCATGGGACGCCGGCGCGGCGCAGGAATTCCTTCTGCAGGGGTTTGTCGCGGCACAGGATCGCCTGCTCGACGGTGAGACCGGGCATGCCCGCTGCCTCGCGTACCCGCGCCACCGGCAGCATGTGCGCCTCGACGGTGGCCTCGAGTCGATCGGTCCAGCCGCGCGCCTGAACCCGCTGCACGGCCCGCAGCATTGCGCCCTCGTCACAGACCGAGCGGACCTGATCGTAATGGTCCAGCCAGCCAAGCAGCTCGTCGTCGAGCCACTCCGCGGGGCGCTCGCCGATGCCGGTGACGTAGGCGCCGGCCTCGCGCAGGCCGCGCGCAAACTGGCGTTGGTAGTTCGGGAACGCGGGCTCGACCAAAATGACGTGCATGGCGGTGCTCCAGGTTGCGTCCGACCGGCGCCGAGATTGACGCTTCGTCGCGCGGTCGGCAAGCTCGGCGTGGCGGCGTTTCCAACATTCGGATCCGGCGCCATCCCGGCGCGTTGGCGCCGACGAGCCAGTCCTTGATTCACCCCGGCACAATCATCCTCTGCGGGCCCCAGCGGCTGCGTCCGACGATCGGAACGATCGTCCATGATCTCGGCCTGAACGGGCCGGTCGGTCTGATCACGGCCGGCTGGCGGGAGCGGGAGCTCGAAGACGAGGAGCTGCGCTCCAACCTGGGTCTGACCGCCATCAACTTGCGCCTGTACGGCCGCTGCGAAGAGATCTTCCGTCGCGACCCCGTGTATTTCGAGGCACATCGGCAGCGTCAGGACCGACTTCGTCGGCTGCAGCGCGTCCACCGCGGTCGACTGAGTCACGCCATGGTCGCGTGCCGCGAGCTACTCGGCGCCGATGGCGACGACTGGCTCCTCGAACCAGAGCGAGACGCCGCCACCGCTGCGCTTGCCGCCCTCGACGCGCACCATCTGCGCCGCGTCAAGGAGATCCACCAGCGCTTTGAGCGCGATGTCCGCCCGGGCGAGCGACCAATCATCGCCGAACAACGGGCCGCCGTCGCTGCGGCTCTCGAAGGGTTGGACGCCGTCGCCATCGCCGGCGGTCACGTCGCCGTCTTGCTCAACCGTCTGCGCTTGCTTGCCTTGCGGCCGCTACTCGCGGCCCGCACGGTCGTGGCCTGGTCAGCAGGCGCGATGGCGCTGACCGAGCGGGTGTTGCTCTTCCATGACATGCCGCCGCAGGGTGCAGGCGACGCGGAGATGCTCGATCACGGCCTCGGGCTCGCGACAGGCGTCGTGCTGCTGCCTCATGCCCACCGCCGCCTGCGCCTCGACGATCGCGAGCGGGTCGCCCTGATGGCGCGGCGCTTGCGGCCAGCGCGCTGCCTGGCTTTGGCGGACGGCGCCCATTGTCAAAGCGACGACGGCGTGCTGGCAGGTGCGGGCGCCGTTGGGGTGCGCGAGCTGGGCGTCGACGGCGACTTGAACGAAGGCTTGGTCCACCTCAACGATGGCGGGAGCCCGTCATGATCACCCGCCGCCTCGCCATCGACGACCTGCGCGGCCGTCGCTGCAGCGCTGACGAGGTCTCCGCCTTTGTCGATGGGCGCGAGTTCCCGCTGATCGAGGGCCGCGTGGCGACCTTTGTGTGGCGCGGCGACGCCGACGCCGTTCAGCTGCGCCACTTCATCTACGGTCTGCCAGCCGAGATGCCCTTCAGCCGCGTCGACGGCACCGACCTGTGGTACTGCGTGGTCGAAGTTCCCGAGCGTTCGCGCATTGAGTACAAGCTCAACATCGTCCGCAACGGTGGCGGCGAGTGGATCCGCGATCCGCGCAACAGCAATCTGGCGCATGATCCGTTCGGTGCCAACTCGGTCTGCCACGGCGAGGGCTACAGCACGCCCAGCTGGATCGAGGTCGACCCGGAGGCCCGGCCGGGCACCATCGAGGAGCACGTTCTGAGGGACACTCCCTTCGGCGAACCCCGCCGGGTCACCCTCTACAAGCCGGCCCGCTTTCGCGCGACACGTCGCTACCCCGTGCTGATCGTTCACGATGGCGGTGACTACCTGAACTACGCGGCGGCGCGAACCGTGCTCGACAACCTGATCCACCGCGACGAGCTGATGCCGGTTGTCGTGGCGTTCACGCACCCCGGCGACCGACTGATCGAGTACCCGGACGACCCGCGCCACGTTGCCTACATCGCCGAGACCCTGCTGCCGTGGCTCGAGAGCAGCCTGCCGCTATACGGCACCC
The DNA here is from genome assembly GCA_937915965.1 of uncultured Myxococcales bacterium. Classification (GTDB taxonomy): domain Bacteria; phylum Myxococcota_A; class UBA9042; order UBA9042; family UBA9042; genus CALGHC01. The sequence goes on along the minus strand of CALGHC010000694.1, from coordinate 8,702 downwards.
CGGAGAGCCGTTGCCTCATGGGCGCGAGCTTCGGCGGAGTCGCGTCGCTGGCGGTCGCCTGGCGCCATCCCGGCGTCTTTGGCCGCCTGCTCCTGCAGTCGGGGAGCTTCGCCTTCACCGAGATCGGCGACCACAGCCGCGGGCCTGCCTTCGACCCGGTGGTGGCGTTCATGAACCAGTTTCGTGCCGACCCAGGGGAGCCCAGCCAGCGCGTCTTCGTCAGCTGCGGCACCTACGAGACCCTGATCTACGAGAACCGCTCCCTTGTGCCGCTGCTGCAGCAGACAGGCATGGCGGTGCGCTTCGTCGAGGCGCGCGACGGTCACAACTGGGAGAACTGGCGTGACCGCTTGCGAGAGGGGTTGTCGTGGCTTCTGCCCGGCCACCTCTGGATGACATACGAATAGGCTGAATAGGCTGAATAGGCTGAATAGGCTGGCAGAGCGCCGGAGCGCGTCCGCGTGGCAGGCGAAAACGGGAGGAGAGCATGGGTGCCACCGACAAGAAGCGTACCGCCAGGATTGGCCTCTCTCTCGGCGCCGATTTGTGTTGGCCGGCATGCTACGAGGCCATCCTCGGGCGCCTGAACCTCGCACTCGACGTGGGCGGCGAGACGGTGCGCTTCGAGACCGACCGGGTCACGGTAGAACCTTTCGACCTCAAGCAGCCGTGCGAATACGACATGGTCCTCGATCGGCTCACGCACTGGTTCACGACCAGCCGGGAGTGGATCAAGAAGGCCGTCATCATGGACGGTCTCTATGTGCTCAACAATCCGTGGTCGTTGCAGTCCATGGAGAAGCAGACGAGCTATTGCGCGATGATGCGGTTGGGCCTCAACGTGCCAGAGACCTGGCTGGTGCCGCCACGCGAGCATGAGCCGGGGCCGGATGTGCAGCCGATGTTGAGCCGCTACGCGCGTCTCTTCGATCTCAGCGGCATCGCCGACAAGCTGGGCTACCCGCTGTACATGAAGCCCTACGACGGCGGCGCTTGGGTGGGAGTCACCCGGATCTCCGACGACGCCACCTTGCAGCGCACCTACGACGCCAGCGGCAAGCGGGTGATGCACCTGCAGAAGTCGGTGGAGGACTTCGACCTCTTCGTTCGAACCATCGGCATCGGACCGCAGGTCGAGCTGATCCGGTACGAACCGGACAAGCCGCTGCACGCGCGCTACGCGGTGGACTTCTTCTTCGCCGACAGCGACGAGTGGTCTCTGCTGACCGATCAGATGCTGACCATCAACGGCTTCTTCGGCTGGGAGTTCAACTCCTGTGAGAGCTTGCGGCGCGACGGCGTCTTCTACCCGATCGATTTCGCCAATGCGTGCCCTGACTTCCAGGTCACATCGCTGCACTACCACTTCCCCAACCTCGTCAAGAACATGCTGCGCTGGTCGATCTTTTGCACCGCGACCCAGCGACGGATGCGGCCCACCTTGGACTGGGAGCCCTATTTCGACGTGCAGCGGCGCGATCTGCCCTTCCGCGAGCGACTCGCTGCCTACGCCGACATCACCCGCGACCGGATGGATCACGACCGCTTTGTGGAGTTCTGCGCCGAACATCTGGTTCAACTCGACGAAGTCACCTGGGAGTTCTTCGGCAGCGACGAGGCGTTGGCGATCATCCGCGACAAGGTCGCGTCGCTCTACCCCGAGCACGAGGTCGAGCGCTTCACCAACCACTTCTGGGGGCTGATCCAGTTCTGGCGCAAGACCGAGCGCGACCGGATGAACGGCCATGAGCCCTCGCCCGCGGGCGGAGGCGATGGAGACCGGCGATGAAGATCCGATCAGGCTGGCACAGCGAGCGAGTCGGTCAGCACGTCAACGTGGTGCGTTGGGGTACGCTGGGACGGCCGGTGCTGCTATTCCCGACGGCTGGCGGTGACGCCGAGGAGTGCGAGCGCTTCCACATGCTCGACGTGCTCGAACCGCTGATCAGCGCAGGGCGCATCAAGGTCTACGCGTGCGACAGCGTCAGCGGCCGTGCGTGGATCGACGGTGGGCGCGACGGAGCCTGGAAGGCGCGGATGCAAAGTGCCTTCGACGGCTTCATCCACCACGAGCTGGTGCCGGCCATCCGGACCGACTGCCGCAGCGCGGACATCGAGATCATCACCGCCGGCGCGAGCATCGGCGCCTTCAACGCCCTGAGCACGCTGTGCCGCCACCCGGACGTCTTCCGGGCCGCGGTCTGCATGAGCGGCACCTACGACATGTCGCGTTGGACCGCCGGGCAGAAGGGCTTCGACTACCACGTCAGTTCGCCGCTGAATTTTGTGCCGCACCTCGCCGAAGACGGCGCGCAGTTGCGCCTGCTGCGCAGCCGCTTCGTTCTGCTCGCCACCGGCGAGGGACGCTACGAGGCGCCCGGCGAGAGCTGGGACGTGGCGGCGACGTTGGGAGCCCGCGGCGTCCCCAATCGGGTCGATCCCTGGGGGCCCGAGTGGCATCACGACTGGGTCACCTGGCGGGCGATGCTGCCCAAGTACCTCGACGAGCTGACTTGCGGCGACCAGGGCGGTGCGCCGCCCCACTAAGAAACACTCGTCTGGGCGCCGCGTGCCGCGCTGCGCCACGACGTTACGACGCAGCTGTCCCTGCCACGGCGGCTACACGAGGTCTCGAACATGCGTCACGTGGTCTTCGTCTCTCCGTTCTATATGGGCATGGCGCCGCGCTTTGTTGGAGCGTTCGCGGACGTCCCCGGCGTGCAGCTGTCGCTGGTGCGCCAGGGCGGACTGGAAGGGCTGGGCCCTGCCCTGCGCAGCCGCATCCATGCCGACTTCCGGGTGGACAATGCGTTCGACGCCGACCAACTCTGCGAGGCCGTCGCGTGGTTGGGCGAGCGGGTGGGACCAGTCGATCGTCTGGTTGGTACGTTTGAGCAGCTGCAGGTGGCGCTCGGAGACGTGCGCGACCGCCTCGGCATCCACGGTATGGGGGGCACCACTGCGCGCGGCTTCCGCGACAAAGCGCTGATGAAGGAGCTGCTCAGCGCGGCCGGCCTGCCGGTCGCCCGCCATCGCCGCCTTGAGTCGGTCGATGACGCCGTCGCCTTCGCTCAGGTCGCTGGCTATCCGTTGGTCGTCAAGCCCCTGGCTGGCGCCGGCGCCGTCGCGACGGTGCGCGCCAATAACGAGGCTGAACTACGAGCATTCCTCGACGACCTGCGGCCATCACCGACCAGCCCTGTGCAATGCGAGGAGTTCGTCGCAGGGATCGAGCGCAGCTTCGAGGTCGTCAGCGTCGACGGCGCTCCCGTCTTCCACTCGCTGACCCGCTACGATCCCTCGCCCCTTGAGGTGCTGGAGAACCCGTGGATCCAGTGGACGGTGCTGTTGCCACGCGAGGTCGAACACGCCGCCTATGACGAGACCCGGCGGATCGGCTTCGCGGCCCTGCGCGCGCTCGGCATGAATACGGGGATCAGCCACATGGAGTGGTTCCGCCGGCGCGACGGTTCGATCGTCATCGGCGAGATCGCGGCGCGACCGCCGGGTGCGCAGATCCTCTCGCTGATGAGCTACGCCCACGACACGGACTTCGTCGCGCGCTGGGCGAGCCTCGCCGCCGGCGGCGAGTTCTCGATGCCATCGCGTCGCTATGCGACGGGGGTCGCCTTCTTCCGCGGCCAGGGCCAAGGGGCAGCGGGGCGCGGGGGTCGGATCACGGCGGTTCGCGGCGTCGAGGAGGCGCAACGGCTGGTCGGAGACCTGGTCGTCGAGGCCCGCATGCCGCAGGTCGGCCAGTTCACGGCGAGCAGCTACGAAGGCGAGGGCTTCGCGATCGTCCGGCACGAAGACACCGACAAGGTCGAGAAGGCACTGCATACCCTGGTTTCTACTGTCCGGGTCGAGGTGGCCGCGTAGCTCGCGCGGCCCTGCGGGGCTTCCTTCTCGCGAGTTCCCAGCCATGTCGCTTCCGCCACAACGTGGCCCGCCGTCGCAGCGATCGGTTCGGCCTTGCCGGCGGTGCCGATGTCGCCGGGCGGATGTGCATCGCGACCGCCGGGGCCCGCGCGGGTTCAACGCCGACAGTGCAACCGTGTGTGCTCGGCGGCGAGGGCGACGCCGGTCGGGTCGCCTGCGGGCAAAGATGCCTGCATGACGGCGAGCCAGCCACAATCTCGGTGCAGCACGGCGACGGCCTTCGCGACCGCGAATGGCACGGCTGCAACCCGCGAGAAGTCCTTCTTCGCCGAGCATGCCCGCCGCAGTTCGTCGGTCATTCGCTGCAGCTCGACCAGGGCATACGGCTCGCGCACCCAGTCCTTGCGCGCGACCAAGGCCTTGTACACCGCCATGAAGGCGACTCGTATCGGATCGCGACTGCAGCCGGCGAAGGCAGCCGGCCACGCTTCGCGAGCGGCGACAAGAGTCTGGGCGGCGTCGGTCGCGCCGAGGGCCTCGGTGACCCGCTGCTCGAAGCGCGCGAAGTCGGGGTGGGTCGGCCACGCGGTCATGAAGGACTGCCACGCGGCGATGGCGCCGGCCAGGTCGCCGCGCCGCAGCAACCATCGGGCGCGCGCGTCCGCAATCTCGCCGGCCAACTGCGGCCGCCGCGATGCGACCATGGGCGACGGATCGTCGCGGACGGCCTGCGCGGCCGAGTCCAACCACGCCTCGGCACGTTTGGACAGAGACGGGTCCAATGTGGCTGGCACCGGTGTGATGACGCCCATCAGGCCAGTCTCCTGCGGGATCTCCCCGAGCAGGGCGAAGCGGGCCAGGGCGATCAGCAGGGTCGTCTCGGACGCGCCAAGCCACATCGTCGCAGACACTGGCATCTGTCCGCCGAGCCCCAGCTCCTGGGCCCGCTGCGCGTCTGCGGGGTCGACGGTCGTCTGGACGAAGACCGGCGCGCCTGGCGCGATCGGCCGGACCAATCGGATCTCGCGCCGGAAAGCGTCGGTGTTGTCGAGCCAGCCGCGCGCCGCTGTGAGCGCGCGCTTGTGGTCGGTTGCGGCTATCACCTGCGGTGCCACCGTGGCGCTGCGCAGGTCGACAAGCTGGCGGACCGCCGTCATCCAGACAGCACCGCGCAATACCCGGTAGCCGAGGTAGCGACCGAGCGCCGCGGGCTCGAGCTTGTCGGGAGCCGCGGCGAGGACCTCGCCGATCTTCGCATCGAGTTGCGTCGCCGCATCGTCGAGACCGCGAACCCGGCTCGCGCGGGCCAGGGCGAGGGCCTTCATGACCTTGAGGTAGCGGTCGCGTGCGAGCGAGAAGTGCGGTGCAGTGCCAACCAGGGCGGTCAGCTTGCGCTGTGCGGTGTCGAGGTCGCCGGCGTCGGCGGCGGAGAGTGCCTCGCCGTATCGAAGCACGTCTTTGAGGCCCGGGCCTTGAGCTGGCCGCGAGGTGCCAGCCACGTCGCTCGCTGCTTCGCTCGCTGAGCCTGCCTTCCGGCCTGCGCCAAGGTCGGCCAGGGACGCACGGAAGCGGGCAACGAGCCGTTGTTCAATCGCGAAGAAGTCGTCGGCAGGCCCGGTCTCGTGCTCGGTCATGATGACGCGCGCGGTGCGGACGTCGACGAGGCGCACGTCGATGCGAACCTGCGGCGCGATGGCTGCGATAGCGCCCGTGACGGCATAACGCGCGCCAAGCAGCTTGCCGAGGCGTTGCGCCGTGCTTGGGTCAAAGGCGCGCGAGTGCTGTAACTTCAGCTCGGCGAGCAGAGCTTGGAGTTTCTCACGCTCCACGACCTGCAGACCCGGTGTACCGGCGAGATCGGTGACCATCATGTCGGCGAGGCCGCGCTGCAGGGGGTCCCAGCGGGCGTCACCTGTGTTGTTGTCGAAGTAGAGCACCGCGACGGCGCTCGGTCCCACCGGTGCCCTGGCGAAGATCGGTCGCGAAGCGACCGTGGTCAGCAGCGTCGCGACGAACAGGACGATGAGCCCGGCGCCCAAACCCGGAATAGCGGACGCGATTCGGCTCCCCAGTGCGGGGTCGAGGCGATCCTGGCGGCTTGGCAGGTTCATGGCACGGTCTCGAACTTGAGCCAGTCAACCAGGACCGCCCAATCGACCAGGTTCTCTATCTGCAGATCGACTGGGCCCTTGGGCAGCTGGACGGCAGCCAACGTATGCGTGCCCCAGCTGATGTGGGGCAACTCGTCGACGTACGGCCCTGCGGCGACGAAGCTCACGGGCTCGCCATCCAACGTGTATGCGTAACCTTTGGTCGAAGACGTCTTGTTTGCCGGCACGCCTGTCTTGACGCGCAACTTGATCTGGTAGATGCCGGGTTGATTGACGAAGAGGCGAACGCGAACCCGATCGCCAGCGTCCGCAAAGAAGATGCTGCCGTAGTGGTCCTGTTCGAAGTTCGCGCGCCCGACGGCCCCGAGCGCGCCCACGTCGTTCTCGACGACGAAGATGTCCTCGACTTCAAGGTTCGGATTGTCGACGAACTCCTTGAACTCCGCCATCGTCGTCGTGGCGATCGGCAGCGCGCAGCCCACCCGGAACCGCCGTCCGACGTCGAAGCTTGCGTAGCCACCGCCGCGGATGTCCGGCGCTCCCGTCGCCCGCGCCGATTCGAAGCCCGCCGCCTTTACCGCTGCCTCGACCTGCGCGTTGACGGCACCGTACGGGTAGATGAAGTGGGGCACGGCGAAGCCGAGGTTCAGAAGGGTCGTGCGCGCGCCTTGCACCTCAGCCGCCAGTTCGGCCGGCGACACCTTGGTCAGATCTGGGTGGGTGTGGGTGTGACAGGCGATCTCGAATCCGACGTCTTCGAGGGACTTCAGTGTGTCCTTGCTCATCGCCCACGGCTGGCCAAGCAGACCCGTCTCGATGCCAATCGTTGCGACCAGGTCGAATTGCTTGAGAATCGGAGCGGCGTTGTCGGCGAATGTCTGGGATGTGACGTCGGAGAACAAAATAAGCGGCTTGGCAGGCAGACCCTTTTGACCGAAGTCTGCCGCGTCCACCAATGCCAGGAACTGTTGCATCGACAGCACTGTGAAGCCGCTGTCGTGCAGGTACTCAATATATTGGAAGTATGTCCCCGGCGACACGACGTACGTGTCGGTGGAGCCGACCGCGATGCCATCGTAGTCGAGGCAAGGAATATTGCCGGCAATCGCGGGCTGCGGAGGCAAGACTACGTCCTTGGCGGTCCAAGCGTCGACGTCACCGCCAGGCAGCGTATCTGCGCCAGCGTCGGTCGGCGGCGTATCAGCGCCACCGTCGGTCGGCAGCGTATCAGCGCCACCGTCGGTCGGCAGCGTATCGGCGCCACCGTCGGTCGGCAGCGTATCGGCGCCACCGTCGGCCGGCGGCGTATCAGCCCCACCGTCGGTCGGCAGCACGACGCCATCGGTGGTGGCGTCTGCCGGCGGGTTGGTTGTATCCGCCACCGCATCGTTCCCGCTGACGCCAAATGCGTCGCCTCCTGAGAAATCAGGTGCGTCTGCCGTCGCGCGTCCGGCGACGTCGCCGCTTTGGGCAGTCCCTGTCTGTGCCGGCGCGGGGTCGGATGTACACGCCCCAAGAGCAACGGAGAGAGCGACAGCTAGCGATGGGCCGAAAACGGCACGGCACGCCGCACGCGCACAGTGAGTCCTTGAGCCCTGCCGTTCCCTTGGCACCCTCACCCGCTACCTCCCCCTACCACCCCTACTGGCTGCTACCCTGGCTGCTACCACCCCTACTGGATTCTTCGCTTCGTGCGAGCCCCGTGCACATGGCGCCCGGCTGTTGCCTTGGCCGGCCCAGCTAGGGCGCGGCGGGCCTGCCAACTCCGGCGGCGGTCTTGGGGCACCCTATGTAGCGGTTCGGGGTCGGTCAAGACATGCGACAGCACGATACCTTTGGGGCGCGGCTCCGCCAGATCGGTCCTGGCAAGGTGCTGCCCGCATCTACGCATCTACGCATCTACGCATCTGCGCGTCTGCGCATCTACGCATCTACGCATCTACGGCTTCGCCGTCGGCGGCTTCGCAGCAAGTGCCGCGTGAGCGGCCTGGAGCAACGTGGCAACTCGTGGCGTCAACGCGACCGTCTCTTCGTAGTGGTCGCCATCATCCGTAAACAACGACACGGCAGAGTTGAAGTCGTTTTGTGGAATAATATAGCCAACATGATCTTCGGCACAGCTGATCGCGAAGCGGTACTTGGTCGCCAGCAGATCCACCAAGGACGCGGCCTTCGGATCAAGACCAAGGGCATAGGGCAGGTCGTGGTAGCCGAGGCAGTTGCAGGCGCCGACTGCGTCGGTCTCCCGACACTGCGCGTAGGGCACGCCGTCACAGGCCGGCGGGTGTTGCGGAAAATAGGCGCTGTCGCGGCCGTCCACGCTGCCGCGTCGCTTGGGGTCGGCGCTCTCCTGCTGCCAGCGCGGATCGGCCGTGGGCAAGCCCCAAAACAGCTCGGGCAGTAGCTCTCCCGGCGCCGTGAGGAAGCTGACCTCGCCCAAGCGCACGTTCCAGATCCGCAGAGCGATGCACCCCGGGTGGTCGTCGTCGTCTGGATCGTAGCCGGGACAAAGCGCGGGGTCCTTGACCGGCTCGCCCCCAACCATGTCGAAGACGCCCAGGTCCATCATCAAACGGAAAGCGACGTTCTCGATCGGCAGGTACAACCACTGCCATCGCAGTTCGAGCGCCGCGTCGCCGAGGTCGTCGCCGTCGCTAAGGGGCCGGCACGAAACAAGTCGGCGAAGCGAGAGCCTCGAGGCCGAGACAGCTT
>CALGHC010000693.1 GCA_937915965.1 uncultured Myxococcales bacterium | reverse complement strand
TTTCCGTCATGCTTTCAATGGACGAGCATCTCCTCGTCGTCGGGCGACTCGCCTTCGCTCTCGTCGTCGGGCACCGGGATGCGGTAGTCGCCGCTCAACCAGGCGCCTAGATCGATGAGCTTGCATCGATTAGAACAGAATGGAAACGCAGGGTTGTCTGTTCGCGGCAGTCGTGGACCTTTGCAACCCGGGCACCGGCCGGTGAGGGCATCCGCCATCCTGTCTCTCCTTTGCGCCGTCGTCGGCGTCCTGTCGCGGGACCACGCCCGGCGGTTCTATTCGTACCCCAGCGCTGTAACCACCGGAACGCGCGAAGCGGTGCGCGCCGGCCACATCGCGGCGAGCCCGCCGACCACAACCACGCCTGCTGCGTAGGCAGCGATGGTCAGCCACGGCAAGACGACCGGCACCTGCCGGCCGAGGAAGCGGGCGTTGACAACCTCAAGCGTCAAGAACCCGTTGAGGATGCCGGTGGCGAGCCCGACCAGGGCCCCGACGACGGCGAGCAGCACCGATTCGATGATGACCATGCGCGCGACCTGGCTTCGCAGCATGCCAATCGCTCGCAGCATTCCGATCTCGCGCATCCTGTCGAGGATGGTCGTGAGCAGGGTCGTGATCACTGAAAGGACGGCGATCATGAGGGTAACCAGCTCGAGTGCCCGGGTGATCTGGAAGACCTCGCCGACCGACTGCCGGACCTCGTCGCGGAACTCGCGATTCGTATACACAAAGAGCTGGTAGCGTCGCCCCCACCGGCGGACGATCTCATCGCGCACCGGGCCTGGGTCAACGCCGGGTTTCAAGTAGGGTTCGAAGGTGTCGACGGTGTCGTCGTGCCAAAAACGCAGCCACGTAGCCCGGTCCAGGAAGACCGTGCCCTGATCTGATGTGTAGTCGATCAGGGTCGCGGCGATCGGGAACTTGCGAACGCCCTCGGGGGTGGCGAGCTCCAGCAGGTCGCCGGGGTGCAGGCCGAAATGGAAGGAGAGCGCCTCGGAGATCACCACCGCCTCCTCGTTGCGCATCCGCTCAATCACGGTGTCCGCGTCGCCGTCAACGCGTGCGAATGGCCAGGCGAGGCCGCCGGCGAAGCGCACCTTGGTCTCAAGACTGACGAGGTAGATGCGCGAGTGACGAAAGTCGTCGATCTTCAGCCGCACCCGGTCGACCGCCGCGACGCCCGGCACCGTGGCGATCTCGTCGGCCAAGGCCGGTGAGAGCGGCTGGTTGGAGATGCCGCCGAACTTGGCGCCGGAGGTCACGAAGAGATCGGCGGGAACGACCTGCTCGATCCAGCGATCGACGCTGCGCTCGAAGCTCGACGTCATGATGACGCTTGATAGGACCATCGACAGCCCGATCATCAGCGACGCGACCGTGACCGCGGCCTTGTCGGCGTTGCGGCGCAGGTTGTCCACCGCCAGGCGCGCCTCAATGCCGCCCAGGCGGCCGACAAGCCGGTGACCGGCAGCGTGGCAGAGAAGAATCACCTGCCGGCATCCGAGCGTCGCTCCCAGGGTGATCAGCAGCAGGGCCAGGAGGCCGAAGATCGGCAGATCGCCGAAGACAGCCGGACCGTCGGCGACCAGCGGCGCCGCGATCAAGCAGGCCACGGCGGCGAGCTCGCGCCGACCTGGGCGTCCAGCCGAGACCGCTGACTGTTCGACTTGGGCAGAGCGGATCGTGTCGACCGGCCGCAGGCGGCTCGCCCGCAGGGCTGGAATGACGGACGCGAGGGTCGCACAGACGATCCCGCTGCACGCCCCCAAGATAAAGGCCCAGGCGGGGACGTGCACTTCGTCCACCCGCACGCGCATGTAGAGCTGCTCGATGCCCTCGGCCGCCTGCTCCAGCATTCCGCTCGCCAGCAGCGCGCCCAGCACGAGACCCGCCGCCGAGCCCATCACGCCCAGCAGCGCGCCCTCGAAGGTGAAGAGCGCCACGATCTGGCGACGGGTCGCGCCGACGGCCCGCAGGATGCCGATTTCGTTGCGCCGCTGGGCGACAGAGATCGAAAGAGTATGGAAGATCAGGAACATGCCGACGATCAGCGCCACGCCCGCGCCGATCGCGAACGCCAGTCGAAATGTACGCAGCAGGTGGTTCTGCCGCGACTGCCGGCTCGACGGCCGCTCCACCTGCCACCGGGACTCGAGCGCTGACCCAATGCGGGCAGCGACCGTGTCGATCTCGCCGTCGAGCCCGGGTCGAGAGACGGCGACGTCGACGCGATCGACCTGGTGATCGAGGCGAAAGACCTCCTGAGCGTCGAGCCAGTCGAGGACGGCGACGTTGCCGCCGAGCGCGCTCCCGGCACCGTCGCCGTCGACGACCGCATGAATCGTGAAGTCCTGTTCACCCTGTGGCGTCAGCAGGGCCAGGACACCGCCCTGGGCGACGCCGAATCGGTCGGCGAGTGACCGGCCAATGACAAGCTGTCGACGGGCGTCGAGGAACGCGAAGGGATCCTCGAAATCGTCGGCCGTGGGAGCCACGCTGTCGCCGCTACCCCGTCCGGGGAGCTGGTCGGGGCCGAGGCCATAGAAGTGACTCAGGGTGGCTGCGTCCGCTGTGAAGTCGATACCCAGCAAGACGACAATCTCGCCTTCATGCGCGGCAACGGTCACGGTGCGCTGCACGACCGGCGTGGCGTGGGCGACGCCTGCTGTCGCTCGTATCCGATCGAGCACGGTGTCCGGCACGCCCGCGCTCGCCGCCCGAACCTCGAGGTCTACCTTGCCGCTGACCCGGCCGATGGTGTCTGCAAATGAGCCCACCACCGCTTCGTTGACGGTCGCGACGGCGACCACGACGGCGACCCCAAGCGCGATGCCGAGCACGGTCATCGCGGTGCGCAGCCGGTGCTCGGTCAAACGGCGGAGGCTGATCGGTCCAAGCAGCGGGATCATGGGAGGCCGAGCCTGCCACAGGCGGGCTACGACGGGAATCGACGCCGCTCTTGAGGACTTGACCCAACTCGCCCCTCGGGATCGGCGGCGCCGCCAACGGCGGCATTCCTGGTTTGACCTGCGCGCCGGGCTGCCTATACTCACGCGCCGCGGAACGCAGCTGAGTCGCGCAAATCGCCGCAACTATTGACAAGGCAATCAAATGAAAAAAGAAACAGCAATCCTGGTGGTCGTCGTCGCGACCCTTGTGGCGTTCGCCGCCGGCCGCTGGTCGACCCAGATCGGTCCCCGTAGCGGCGCTGACGACGCTCCGGCATCGCCCTCCGAGGTCGCCGCCGCACCTTCTGAGGCTGCTTCCGGCAGCGGCATCCCCGCCGCCATGCCTGTGAAGGGTTCGCCCGACGCCTTGGTCACGATCGTCGAGATCAGCGACTTCCAGTGCCCCTTCTGCAGCCGGGTTGGCCCGACGGTAAAGAAGCTTTTCGAATCCTACCCCAAGGACATCCGGGTGGTTTGGGCGAACAACGCGCTGCCCTTCCACGACCGGGCCAAGCCGGCCGCGACGGCCGCGATGGCCGCGCACCGTCAGGGCAAGTTCTGGGAGATGCACGACCTGCTCTTCGCGAACCAGGGCGCGTTGACCGACGAGAACTTCAAGAAGTGGGCCGGCGAGCTCGGCCTGGACCTCGCGAAGTTCGATGTAGATCTCAAGGACCCAGAGATCGCCAAGCAGATCGACCGCGAACAAAAGGCCGCCAACGCGGTCGGAGCGCGGGGCACGCCGGCGTTTTTCATCAACGGCAAGCTGTTGTCGGGTGCTCAGCCCTTCGACAACTTCAAGCGCGAGGTGGACGCCGCCATTGAAGGCGCGAAGAAGCACGCCGCTACGAAGAAGGGCCTCGCACTCATGGAGGCGACCTTCCCCGAGCGCGATCCCGCTCTGGGAACCAAGGTGGTGAACTACTTCTTCAAGGGCGAAGAGCCCGTTGCGGCCGCCCCCGAGCGCCCCAGCGCTGACAAGGAGGCCGCAGACTCCGGTCCGGCCAAGCCGCCGGCCGATAGCTACGAGGTCTGGAACGTCGCTGTCGACGTCAAGAACGATTCGATCCTCGGCGACAACGACAAAGCCCTCGTGACCATCGTCGAATGGTCGGACTTCCAGTGCCCCTTCTGTTCGCGTGGCGCCGCCGCCATGGACGAGGTCATCAAGGAGTACGGCGACAAGGTCCGCGTGGTCTTCCGCCACAACCCGCTGCCGTTCCATGACAAGGCCAAGCCGGCCAGCGCCGCCGCAATCGCTGCCGGCGCACAGGGCAAGTTCTGGGAGATGCACGACAAGCTCTTCGCCAACAGCCGCGATCTCAGCGACGAGAACCTCGGCAAGTGGGCCAAGGAGCTCGGGCTGGACATCGCCAAGTTCGACGCCGTGCGCAATGACCCGAAGACACTCGCGATCATCGACGCCGATATGGCCGCGGGCGGCGAGGTGGGCGTGCGCGGCACGCCGAACTTCCGCATCAACGGCCGACAGCTCGTTGGCGCCCAGCCGGTTGCGGTCTTCAAGGCCATCATTGACGAGGAGATCGCCAAGGCCGAGAAGGCCGGCAAGAAGGGCCAGGCCTGGTACGAAGAGGTCGTCGGCGCGGGCAAGAGCCGCACCGATCTCAACGCCAAGGTCAACGAGATCGACGTCACCGGCTTGCCGTTCAAGGGAGCGAAGGACGCCCCCGTCACCGTGGTCGAGTTCAGCGACTTCCAGTGCCCCTTCTGCAGCCGCGTGGGCGAGCCGCTTGCCCAGGCGATGGCCGCCAACAAGGGCAAGGTGAAGGTCGTCTTCGCGCATTACCCGCTGTCGTTCCATCAGCAGGCGATGCCTGCCGCCGTGGCCACCCAAGAGGCGCTTGCCCAGGGTGGCAATGACATGTTCTGGAAGCTGCACGACCTGCTCTTCGCCAATCAGCGCGAGCTGTCACCCGAGAAGATCGACGCCCTGGCCAAGGAGGCCGGCGTCGACATGGCCAAGCTTGAGGCCGCTCGCAAGGACGGCAAGCACGAGGCGTTCATCAAGAAGGTCATCGAGATCGGCAACGCGATCGGCGTGCGCGGGACTCCGAGCGTCTATATCAACGGTCGCAAGTTCGAGCCGATGAGCGGCTATACGCCGGACGCCTTTGGCGAGGCCATCGCAAAGGCGACCAAGAAGTAGATTCGCGCCGTCGCGACTTGAGAACCGTGCAACTACGTACGACGAAGGGCCGCCTCCCTGGCTTGGGGGGCGGTCCTTTGTCTTTGGTTGTGGCGGT
>CALGHC010000692.1 GCA_937915965.1 uncultured Myxococcales bacterium | reverse complement strand
CAAAGCCCGCCGCACCCAGATAGCACCAGGCCCGGACGCGGCCGCGCTCTGGTGGATCGAGCAGCGCGTTGAGCTCGATGGGTCGCCAGTACCAGCCTCGCGGCAGCAAGCCGCGCCGTCGCAGCGCCCGCGCCAGGCCGACGTGGTAGATCACTCCGGCTGGCACGCCCAGCACCAAGCCGGCGTCAGGGGTAGTTCCTAGGGAGGGCCAAGACGCGGTGCAAAGGCTCAGCTCAGCTGTTGTTCTTGCGGCGGGGCCGGCGGCCGCGGCGGGCGCGATCGTCATCCGAGCCGCTTGACGCTGGCCTCAGAGCGACCGCAAGTAGGCGATCAAGTCCTCGACATCCCGGGCCGAGAGCTGGCTGGTGCCGCCGTGGCTGTCGACGATGCCGCCGTTCTCGTTGAAGCCACGCTCATCGCCCTGTAGGGCGGGATGCCCTGGCGTACAGAGGACCTCGCGCAGGCCGTTGGCCCGGCCGTCGTGAAGCAGGTGACGGGCGCGATCCCAGATGCCGCGCAGGCTGGGGACGCCGAAGCGGACGTTGCGCAGGTCGTCGCAGGCGCTGGCGTCGACGCTGCACACTGCCTCGCCGCAGACCTCCGCGCAGGCGTCCATCTGCGCCTCGGGGAAGGTTGCGACGAAGCCGCCGGCGAAGAGATCGAGGTTGGTGCCGTCGTCGGCCCGCAGAGGCGACACCACTGGCCCCATGCGGAGCGGCAGCTTGGCTGGGTTGACGTCGGTCGAGACCGCGAACGTCGGCGCCGGGTGGCAGCTGGCGCAGCCGATGGCGGCGTGCTCGAAGAGGGCCTTGCCGCGGCTCACCGCGGCGCTGTCGCGCGGATTGGGGTTGGGCAGGAGCCGCGGGGCGGTCAACAGGAAGAGGCCCAGGGCGCGGGTCATGCCGTCGAAGTTGAGCGGCACCGTCTGTCGTTCGCCAGTCAGGGGGTCCTCGAAGAAGAGTCCGTCGCCGAAGCTGCGCTCGCGCCCGATGAGCTCGCTGGCCACCTGCAGGAAGAAGGCGTTGCGGCTTGGCGCTGCGGTTGGCCGGGCGCTGGCGTAGATCATCTGCTGCGGGTCGCGGGTGGCGTCGAAGCCGTCGTGGCTGTTGGGGTTGGGCGTCGTCTGACAGGCCTCGGGGGGGTGCTTCTCGCAGTCGGCGGGGGCGCCGTCGGGCCACATCGTCCAATCCGAGCAGCAGAAGTTCTCGATACGGGCGAACTCGTTGATCACTGGCTTGAAGTTGTGCTCGTCCATGGCGGACTCGAAGAACCAGGGGCGGGTGTCTGCCATGCCGCGGTAGGCCATGGTCATGCGCAGTCCGACGCCGGGGTAGCGGGTCAGGGGCATGGAGAAGGCCTTGTCGATGTTGCCCTGCTCGCGGTGGCAGTGGGCGCAGCTCTGGTCGCCATCGACGCTGAACGGGGCGGTGACGAAGTTGAAGAGGGCACCGATCTCGGCGTCGGTGGCGGGGAAGGGACCGCCGCTGAGGTCGCCGACGGACACCCGCTGCAAGACGTCGCCGTTGGCTCGGTCGAGAACGCCCAGGGTCTCACCGAGGCGGTGGGTGACCAGCAGCCGGTCGCCAGCGATGGCGATGTCGTGGGGGTTGTAGCCGCCGGCGTCCCAGACCGGGCCGGCGCTCAGCGCACCCGTCGCGCCGTCGAGGGTGAAGCGCTGTAGCTGATTGGAGGCCGAGTAGACGACGTCGACCTCGTAGTCGTCGCCATCGCCGTCGAGTCGCGTCGCAGCGAGCCGCTCGGGCAGGGCGCCGCCGACGATCCAGCGGTCCTGCGGCGGGAGCAGGTCACCGTGTCGTGCGAGATCGAGTGGTTGTACATCGCGGTAGTCCTTGCCGGCGATCGTGTCGGAGGTGTACCGCCACGCCTCGCTGCCGTCGTCGACGCGGTAGATGGCGAGTTCGTTCTGCAGGTCCTGGAAGTTGACATTGGGGGTGCCGTCACCCGGCTGGCCGTCGCCGTCGGTGTCGGGACCGGCGAAGGGCAGGTGGTGGGTGGCGCGCGAGAGGGTCGCGACCACCAGGAAATCACCGGCGAAGGCGAGGCCGTTGGGCGGTGCGCCGACGTCGATGCGGTGCAGCTCGGTCCGGCTCGCGCGGTCGATCAGAGAGACCTGCATGCCGGTCAGCGCGGCGACTGCGACGACGCTGCCGTCGGCCGAGATGGCGAGGTCGCGGGGGTTGTCGCCGACCGCAACGCCCGGCTCGTCCCGCGCGCGTATCTCCAGGCCGCGGCCGTCGCGGGCGACGTCCCAGACGGCGACCGCGTCGCGCCAGCGGTTGCTGATCCACAGTTCGCTGCCGTCCGGGGCGAAGGCGCCGTCGACCGCGTAGAAGTCCGCCGCGGGCCGATGCACCACCTCTCGATGGGCGGTGTCAACGACCGAGACGTGGTTGCTGAAGCGGTTGAAGACGACGAGGACCTCGCCGTCCGGGTGCATGGCCAGGCCAAGCGGGCTGGCGCCTACCGCGACCCGGCCGAGGAGGGCACCGCTGGCGACATCGACCTCGGCGATGGCGTGGCCCGGGCGGTCGACCGTGCCGGGCAGCGACACCCAGGCGCGCCGACCGTCGGGGGAGAGGGCGATACGCTCGGGCCGGTCGCGGCTCGGCTGTGGCGCCCACAACGGGTCCGTCGGGCCGAACGGGTTGGGGTAGGGCGCGAGCTCCCGCGGCGTCGCGACGTCTTCGAGCCCCCCGTCGGCGCAGGCGACGGTGAGCAAGGCGGCAGCCGCCAACAGGGTCGTCGCGCCGCCGAACGAGGTCTGCATCATGGCGCTCCTCCCGTGTCATCGTCCCGTTGCGGGTAGCAGGGATCGCCCGGGCAGCAGGGTTCCTCGCCGGTATGGACACATTTGTCTTCGTCGACGAAGCGCAGCGGGCCGTGGGCAACGCAGACCTTGCCAGCACCGCTGAGTTTCATCGCGATGACGCCACTGCGGTCCTTGAAGAAGCCGATCTGACCGCTCTCGAGACGCAGCGGAAATCGCTGACTGCAGCGCAGGGGAGTGCCGCTTGCGTCGTCCACCGTGCCAGCGGCGTCGAAGTGCAGCGGCGGTGGGTAGCTGGCGAACGCCTCCTCGTCGTCGACCGCGACGCTGGCCTGCCCCTTGACATCGTCGGGGGCGTCGCTGCCAGCACAGACCTGCATCTCGACCACGAGGAAGCCCTGGAAGCCCATGGTGAGCTCCCCCGTGGCGTCGTCGGAGAGGGCCGTAAACCCGCCGCCGGGCAGGGGGATGCCGAGGGTGCAGTCGAAGGGCTGTGCAGCGGTCGAGCCATCGCCCGCGGTGTCGCCCGCGTCACCGGTGTCGGACCCGCAGGCGACGAGGCACGCGGTCGCAAGGCAAGCGATCAGAGGGAAGCGATCAGAAGCGCGCACGGGCACCTCCACTCAGGACCCATGAGTTCCGTTCGGGTTGGGCAGCAAAATCCGCGGCCCGGTTCCACAGCCGCGCCAACCGGAGGGTGGCAAGGAGGGGGGGCAGGGCGCCGAGACGAGGCAGGCGCAGAGCGGCCGAGGTGGCGACCTCGAGAGAACGCAGGCCGGCGAGCTCGCGATCGGCGGTGCGCCAGGCGGGGGCCTCGGGCTCCATCGACGACGTCGTATAGCGCGGTCGATAGAAGGTCGCCGGCGCCTGGGTCGTTGCCCGTCCCTCGAGCCGCAGGATCAGGCGTTCGGAGGCCCAGCTTCGGGCAACGGCGAGGTCGACGCTGTGACCCTTGACCCGCCACGAGTCGCCGTAGAAGCGATAGCCGGCGTGGAGGGCGTAGCTCGCGCCGACCGCATGCGCCGCGCGCACGCCGAGCGCACCGCGCCAGCGTTCGTCCGGGTGGCGCTCGCGCAGGGCGAACAGCACGCCATCGCCAGCGCCGGCTTCGGGCAGCAGGCCGATGTAGCGGTAGGGATTCGCCTGGCAGCCAATCGCCGCACCACAACGATCGCGGCTGCCGCTGGCGAGGAGGCTGAGGACGGTGCCAGGGGCGACGATCTGCCGCCAGGCGAGGTCGATGGTGTGGCCGCGGATGTCCTCGCCGAAGGTCGGATCGTCGCTCTGCCCGACGTGCTCGAGGCTGACATGCCAGCTCGCCTGCACGTGCGCCATGCGGTCGAAGAGGTCACTGCCGCCGCTCAGGCCCAGGGCGTGGGTGGCGTAGTCCGACTCGAGGCTGGTGGTCCACGAGGCATCGAGCGTCCGCCCGTCGCGCCCCCTCCAACCGACGCCGACACCGACTTCGTGACGGGTCTCTTCGAAACGTGTGGCGGTACTGATGGCGTCGGCGACGAGCACGTGGGTCGCGCCGGAGAGGATGTCGATCCGCCAACGGGCGCTCGCCTCGACGTGGTCGCCGAACACTACCGAGCCATCCGCCGCCGGTGATTGCACCAGCAGCCAGGGATCGCTGTAGACATCGAAGTGGGCAGCGGCGGTGACCGTCGGCGCAGCGACCCCCGTGGCTGTCTGGGCGAAGGTCCATAGCAGCAGTCCCAGCAGCGGCGCCTTCGATCCGACGACGACCACCCGGTGAAACGACCCGGTGCCGGCGAGGATGACTGCTGCGCTACGCGAAGGCGGGCGCATGGGGCCCGATGTCGCGCGATGCGTTCGCGCTCGAGCCTGCCGTGCCGACGCAGGTCGACGGCGCCGTGCCGGCCGACCGGCGCCCGTTGGGTGGCCCCGATCACGACCGACCTTGCCGCCGCGGCGCTTCAATTGCAGCCGCACGACGGCCCTCCGCCGCTGGTGGCGCCGCGCATCGCCTCGCGGGTACGCCGGACGTGAATCGTGAAGGCTGCGGCGGCGGGGTCATCGCTGGTCTGCATCGTCGCCCGGCTCAGCTTGCCCCGCTGCCAGGGTGCGACCGTCGCGCACGCTGGGACGAGGGCGGCCGCCGCTGCCAGCAGGACCACCACCAGCACGGGGAGGCGAAGCCGCTGGCGTCGCTGGCGCCGGAGCCTCCGGGTCGTCACGCTCATGGGCTCTCTCTCGTGGCCAGTTGCGCAGTGGACCACTGCAGCAGGGCGCGGTAGCCAGCGTCGCTGTGATC
>CALGHC010000691.1 GCA_937915965.1 uncultured Myxococcales bacterium | reverse complement strand
ATGCGGCTGGCTGGGGCAAGCGCTGCCGAGACCTCACCGACTGCGCAGGTCAGCCAGCCAAGGGCTGCAACGTGTACTTCTACCCGCCGGGCGTGCCTCTGTGCACACGCGAGTGCCGCACCGACGCCCGGTGCGGCCCCGACGCGTACTGCTCCTACGAGTCGAACCGGGGCTTCGCGATGTGCCTGCCGCGCTCGCCTGAGCCCGAACACCGCCTGCTGACCGCGCAGCCAGCGAACCTGGACGTCTGCCAGGTAGAGGGCTCGGTGGTCGATTGGAGTCGCAACGAGCTCGGCGTGGGTCGTCCCTGCGCTGCCGATAGCCAGTGCCAGGCGCCCAGCGGCGACCAGGCCCCCGGTCTCGTCTGCGGTACGTCGCTGGTCGGCGTGCAGCGCCGACCCGATTCGTGCACCCTGCCGTGTCGCGTCGACGCCGACTGCGGCCATGCCGCCCTGTGCATCGACCTCGACCGCGGTCTGAGCTCGACCCTTGCGCCGGGGCAGGCCCGCTACTGTGTACCCGGCTGCTGGGCGATTTAGGGACGGGAACCGGGGCGATTTGAACGACGCAAACCCTGAAGCATGCCTGAAGCATGCCTGAAGCATGAACGTGTGAGGCAATCCCCATGACCCAGCCTGCGCTTCCGAGACGGACCCTGTTGGTCATTGTCGCCGTAGTCGGGGCAGGGCTTGCCTTCGCCTTGGTCAGCAAGTTCGGCGGCGGCCACGATGGCCCGAGCGGCTTGTCTCTCGATTGTGCCGCCGCGGCCGTCAACGCACGCGGGGTCGGCAAGCCCTGCCAGGCCAACACAGACTGCGCCGGACAGGCGGCCATCACCTGCCTTGGGGCGACAGAGGCCGACGGGGCCGCGTTCTGCACAACCTATTGCACCGGCGTGGACGACGACGAATGCGGTGAGGGCGCCCGTTGCGTCCGTCGTGGCGACCGGCCTTCGGTCTGTTCGCCTCTCGCATGTGCCGCTGGCCTTGAGGTGCTGCCGCCGCCGCCGGTCGCCATCGACAGGCGCTGCACGGTCGGTCAGGTCAACGCGTTCGGCGTCGGCAAGACGTGCGAGAGCCACGACGACTGCGCCGAGTTTGCCGTCGCCCGCAGCTGCCCGATCGTCTTCAAGCCCGACAACCCGAACTGGTGTTCGATGCTGTGCAGCACCGACGCCGAGTGCGGCCCAGCGGCCTTCTGCCTCGCCGAAGAGACCGTCGAACGCGGCACATCCTTCACCGTTCGATCGTGCGCTCCGGTCGCCTGCAAGCTGCCGACGGCCGGGACGGCGACACAATGACGGCCGGTCGGCCTTGGCGGTGCCGTCTCCGCCAGGGCGCGCAGTGCGCAGAGCGAGGGACGGTTCCATGCGGATAGAGAATGCCCCTGGGCGCCGCATGATCCCGCTGCTGCTGTGCGGCCTGTGGCTCGCGACCTCGTGCGGAACCTCGCAACCGCCACAGGACGCGACCGATCAACTGGGCGCTGGCGACGATGACGGCTCCGCCACGTCGGACGAGGTGTCCGCGCAGGACGCACAGCCCGACGCTGCGCTCGGCGACAGCCAAGAGAAGGTGTGCGTCGCCGGAGTTGTCAACGACCACGGTGTCGGCAAGCCCTGCAGCAAGCCCGAGGACTGCTTCGGTCAGCTTGCGGTCACCTGCGCGGACAACGTCGGCCCCGGCGCGCCCAAGATGTGTATCGAGTACTGCTTTGGCTTCCCCGGCGAGTGCGAGGGCAGCGTCTGCATGCAGCGAGGCACGCTCGCCTCCATCTGTGTGCCGGCCGATTGCGCCGCTCTGTACAACGTGCCACCACCCGACGGTATCAACTGCACCGAGGAATGCACGGCAGGCCCGACCGCCTTCGGCGTTGGCAAGCCGTGCACGACCCACGAGGAGTGCTCGGGACAGATCGCCAAGAGCTGTCCCTTCGTGCTCAAGCCGACCAATCAGAAGTGGTGCTCGCTGCTGTGCATCGACGACGCGGACTGCGGGCCAGGCGCCCTGTGTTGGCGGCAGATGGTCGAAGATTTCGGCGTGATCCTGGCGGTCGGTTCCTGCGCCGCCGCCGAGTGCTGCGAGCTGCCCTGAGCATCAGCCGGTCGCCCGGCATGGATGACGACCTGCGCCGCATCCGCGCCGGGCTGTGCCTGGCCGTGCGAGCTTGCCGGGCCGGAGCGATCCGGGCGACCAGAAATCAGACGCTTCGTCCCGTTATTGTGGGGCTTTCGTGTTCTGGTGTTGCCGCTCGCTGCGTGGGCGCGTATGCTCGCGCCCTGTCAGCGTAAAGCAGTCGACACGAGATCATGAAGCGAATGACGGAGGTGTATCGTGACCACGTTGCCATTGGGTTCCCGCGTCCGTACTCGGGCAGTTGGGATTTGTTGCGGCTTGCTCAGCGCGGCCCTGTTCTGCGCATGCGCGGACACCACCGACAGCGACGACGCGGCGGCGACCGCTGACATCGCGACCGGCGCCGGCGGCGACACCGCTGGGGGGGGCGACCCGCTTCCGACCGTCACCCTGCTGGCCAACGGCGGGGCTTCCAGCGTCACCGGCCTGGTCAAGCTGGTCGCGACGGCCACGGACGACGTCGGCGTGACGCACGTTCAGTTCTTGCTGGACGGCGAGTTGTTGGTCGACGACACGGCTTTCCCGTTCCAGCATGAGTGGTCGTCGACTTCGGCGCCTGAAGGCACGCACAAGCTGGCTGCCGTCGCCTATGACACCGCCGGCGGCAGCGCGACGGCTGAGATCGAGGTGATGGTCGACCGAGCGCTGCCGACCGTGGCCCTGGCGAGTCCGACCGAAGGCGCAGTCGTCGAGGGCGAGGTGACCTTGACCGCCACGAGCACCGACAACAACGCCCTTGAGCGTGTCGACTTCGAGGTCGCTTCCGGCGCTGAAGCCGCGTCGCTCATCGGCAGCGCGGCCGCGAGCCCATTCGAGGTCGTCTGGGAAACCGCCGGCCTGGCAAGCGGCGAGTACACTTTGACCGTGATCGCGGTCGATGCGGCTGGCAACAAGGCCGTCGTGACCCGAATCGTCCAGCTGGACCGCGCGCCAACCGTGGTCTTCGATGCGCCCACCACCGGCGCGATCGTCAGCGGTGCCGTGACCGTCAAGGCCTCTGCCAAGGACGACATCGGCATCCAGAGCGGCGAGATCCTGCTCGACGGTGTCAGCCAGTCGGCGACCGCCGAAGTGGGCACCGACATCGCATGGGTCTGGGCGTGGGATGCCGCGGCCGCCGAGCCTGGCGCGCACAAGATCAAAGCCATCGTCAAGGACAGCGCCGGCACCGAGGCCACGGTCGAGATCGACGTGACCGTAGTCCAGCCAATCAGCGTGGGTCTCTTCATCTGCCCGGACAGCAGCTATACCGGCTGCTCGCTCCAGGCCAACAGCCAGGTGTCTGGGACCGTGTACCTGCAAGCCAAGATCCTGTCCGGCAGCTTCGAGCCGACAGCCATGACGTTGGCCGTCGATGGGGAATTTCACAGCGAAGTCAAGGCGCTTCCGTGGAATTTCATGTGGGATTCCAAGCTGGTTGAGGACGGGGCGCACACGCTGCAGGTCAGCTTCGCCGGTCCGAAAGAGACGGTGAAGTCCGCTGTCCTGGTCGCGGCGGTCGACAACTGCGACGTCGACCAGGACGGCGAGCCCTCCATGGCATGCGGCGGCAAGGACTGCAACGACACGGTCGCCACCATCGGTCCCAGCGCGGAGGACAAGTTCGGCGACGGCTTCGACAAGAACTGCGATGGTCTGGACGGCGTCGACGCTGACGGCGACGGCTACGCGTCGGTGACCTCGGGCGGCGACGACTGCGACGACGCCAACAAGCTGGTCCATCCTTGCGCGGACGACGTGGCCGGAGACGGGCTGGACGCCAACTGTGACACCAAAGACGAGCTGTCTTGTGACGACTGCGTCATCTGCTCGGTCGACACAGCCGACGCGGGCGTGTGCAAACACACCGCCGCCAACGAGGGTGGCGCCTGCGATGACGGCGACGCTTGCAACAAGGCCGACGCATGCGTCGGCGGTGCGTGCGTGGGCTCGGGGGCGACCGACTGCGACGACGGCATCGCGTGCACCGTGGACTCCTGCGACGCCGGCAAGGGCTGCGTGTACGTCGGTGACAACACCCCGTGCGCCGACTCCGAACCCTGCCTCGCCGACATCTGCGAGCCCGGCAAGGGCTGCACCCACCCGCCTGCCAGCAGCGCCACCGCGTGTCCCGACGGCATGTGCGACGCCAAGGGTGGCTGCGTCAAGGTCGCTGCGCCGCCTCCCGGCATGTCATTCATTCCCGGTGGCACCTTCCAGATGGGCTGCGTGCCCGGCGACGGCTCGTGCTACGCCAACGAGTCTCCGCGGCACACGGTGACGGTGGATGCTTTCTACATGGACCAGATGGAGCTCACCGTCGGCGCCTTCAAGAAGTGCGTCGCTGCCGGCGTGTGCGCGGTGCCCAGCGACAAGTGGGGGCCCGTGGTCAACGTGGCGTGCAACTTCCCCAAGACCGGCAAGGACGACCACCCGATCAACTGCGTGGATTGGGTCTCGGCCGACGCGTATTGCAAATGGGTCGGCCTGCGACTGCCCAGTGAGGCGGAGTGGGAGTATGCGGCACGCGGTGGTCTCGACGGCAAGCTGTATCCGTGGGGCGACGTCGCCACCGAAGAGTTCGCCGTGTACTCGTCGAACTCGACGGGCCTGGACTTTACCGAGTTCATGAACGGCAAAGAGGGGTCGAATCCGGTTGGCTCCAAGCCCGCAGGCGTAAACAGCTTTGGTCTGTTCGACATGTCCGGCAACCTGTGCGAGTGGGTCAACGACTGGTACGCCTCTGACTACTACGAGTCGTCCCCGACCGAGAACCCCAAGGGCCCGACCACCGGCACCTACCGCGCCAACCGGGGCGGATTCTACAAGTACCCAGCAGAAGGCTTGCGGGCATCGCTGCGTTTCCACGACGTGCCCACGCAGTTCTTCGACGGTCTGGGATTCCGCTGCGCCAAGTCCATCGACTAGGGTGGATTGCGCGCGCTCACGTAGAC
>CALGHC010000690.1 GCA_937915965.1 uncultured Myxococcales bacterium | reverse complement strand
CTGGGGATCAGGCTGCCCTGACCGAGGATCAGGTACTCGGCGTCCTCGCAGCGGTAGCCCATGACGCGGTCGTAGCGGCGTCCCGTCAACGCATCGAACTCGGTGAAGGCGCGCTCGGTGAGCTCCTGGATATGGTCGAAGAAGAACGGCCGCTGCGACGCGACGCTCTGCATGTACGAGTCCTGGTTCTGCACCAGACCGGCCATCACCGGGTTGTCGACGTCCCAAAGCAGCGGGATGCGCCGACGCTTGTCACCGTAGATGATGCGCTGCGAGGCGGTCGGCGTGTCGATGAGGTCATCAGGGTGGCCGAGGAACTCGTCGATGAGCTCGCGCTCGGGCACCATCAGCGACTCGATCAGGTGGGTGGTAAGGAAGCCGTCCTGGCCGACGATACCGGGGGTGAGCGAGAGCTCGGCGACCCGGTGGGCGATGATGTTGAGGTCGGCGGCGTGCTGGGCGTTCTTGGCGAAGACCTGGAAGAAGCCCGTGTCGTCGACGCAGTGGTAGTCGTCGTGGCCGGCGTGGACGTTGAGCGTCGCCTTGGTCATCGCCCGCGCGCCGACGTTGAGCACGTAGGTCAGCCGCTTGCCGACAGCGGCGTAGAGCGACTCGTGCATGTAGGCGATGCCCTGACCCGACGAGAAGTTCGCCGAGCGCAGGCCCGACATCGACAGGCCGGCGGTGACACCAGCGGCGGCGTGCTCGCCCTCCGGCTCGATGAAGATCAGCGGCCGGCCCGAGGTGTTGATATGACCCTTGGCGGTCTCTTCGGCCCAGTACTCGCCCATCTGCGTCGACGGCGTGATCGGGTAGGCGCCCGCCGCGTCGGTCGACTCGCGCTCGCACATGATGACCGCTGTGTTGCCGTCCATCGCTGCGCGGGTTCCGGGGTACTTCACATCCTTCTTGATCGCCATGATGTCACTCCGCTGTCGTTGTATCGCTATCAGGTCGCTGCCGTGTGTCGCGCTCAGGTCGCCGCCGCGCGGCGGCCCACGGTCCGGATGATCTTCTTCGCCGACGGGCCTTTGGCAATGTAGCCACCGGGTTCCAGCCAGACGATCGCTCCCGTCGGGCAGCGCTGGATCGCGTCGCGGTTCGAGGCGGGCCGACTATAGTCGACCACGGCGAGGTTGTTGACCATCCCCACCAGGCCAGGGGCGTCCATCGCGCAGCGGCCACAGGCCGTGCAAGCGACGTTGCAGTCCTCGAGAAGCTCGTCGCCCTTCTCGAGCGAGCTGCATGCGACCCACAAGGCGTGGCTGAGCGGGTGGATCGAGAAGAGATCCTTGGGGCAGGCGGTTACGCAGTCCCCACAGGCCGTGCACGCGGCCTCGTCGACGACCGGCAGCCCGTTGCGGCTCATCGTGATCGCGTCAAAGGTGCAAGCGACCTCGCAGTCGCCGTCGCCCAGGCAACCCCAAAAACAGCCCTTGCCGCCCCCCGACACCTGGCTCGCCGCCGCGCACCCTTGCAGCCCGACATAGCTCGCCCGGTCGCGAGCGACGTTGGACGCGCCTGCGCATGCGAGCCGCGCGACGCGTTTCTCTCCGCCGCCGACGTCGACGCCAAGGTATGTGGCGATCTCGGCGCGGCCCTCTGCGCTGCTGACCGTGCACGCCCCGGGCGAGACTTCACGCGCGACCAGCGCCTCGGCAAAAGGTCGGCAGCCGGGCATTCCGCATGCGCCGCAGTTCGCGTGCGGCAGCAGGTCTTCGACGACGTCGATGCGCGGGTCCTCGTAGACGTAGAGCTTGCGGTTCGCTGCGATCAGCAGCGAGGCGAGCACGAACGTCAGGGCACCGGTGGTGCCCACTGCGACGAGGATCGACATCACGAATTGACTCCCGTTGGACGCTCGAAGGCGATCCAGATGGC
>CALGHC010000689.1 GCA_937915965.1 uncultured Myxococcales bacterium | reverse complement strand
GCTATGGCGAGCTCGCTGTCATCGATCTGGACGCCGCCCTCGGTCGCGGAGACAACCTCTCGATCATCGAGCAGATCACCGCCCGGCACGAGGCACGCGTCGGCGGCGGCATCCGCGACCACGATCGCGCCGATCGGCTGCTGCGCGCCGGCGCCCGCAAGATCATCATCGGCACACGAGCCGAGCCCGATTTTCTGCGGCGCTATCCGCGCGACCAGATCATCGTCGCCCTCGACAGCAAGGCCGACAGCGTCGTGACCCACGGCTGGCAGCAATCCAGCGGAGTCACCACCCTCGACCACGCGCGCGCCCTTGAACCGTACTGCAGCGAGTTCCTCTACACCCTGGTCGACCGCGAAGGCCTGTTGGGTGGCATCGATCTCGACGCGGTGCGCCGCCTGGTCGGTGCGACCGACAACCACGTCGTCGCCGCCGGTGGCATCGCCAGCCTGGGCGAGATCGTCGATCTGGACGCGATGGGGGCTTCGTGCCAGCTCGGTATGGCGATCTACACCGGAGTCGTCAGCCTCACTGACGCCTTCCTCGCGATGCTCGACTGGTCCAAGTCCGACGGTCTGCTGCCGGTGGTTGTCCAGGACGACGCCGGCCAGGTGATCATGCAGGCGTGGGCCGACCGCGAGGCGCTCGCCTGGACGCTCACGGTCGGCGAGGCCTGCTACTGGTCACGCAGCCGCAACGAGCTGTGGAAGAAGGGCGCGACCAGCGGCCACACCCAGCGCGTGCGGCGGGTGCGCTACGACTGCGACCGCGACAGCCTCCTCTACGAGGTCGTCCAGACCGGCCGCGCTTGCCACCTCGAACAGTACAGCTGCTTCGGCGACCAGACCTTCAACCTCGGCCGCCTTGAGGCGATCGTGCGCGCGCGCATGGCCGACGCCGACGAGGGATCCTATACGCGTCGCCTGCTTGATGACCCGGCGCTGCGCCACGCCAAGATCCTCGAGGAGGCCGGCGAGCTGGTCGAGGCACAGAGCCACCGCGATCTGGTCTGGGAGACGGCCGACGTCCTGTACTTCGCGCTGGTCAACCTGGTCGCTCGTGGCGGCAGCCTCGTCGAGGTCGAGAAGGAACTGCGCGGTCGGCACGGCCGCAGGAGGACGTGATGCGCATCGTCGCCGCTCTGCCCGCGCGCGGGTCTCTCACCGGCAGCGCAGATCCAGTCACGGTCGGTGACCTCATCGAGACCGTGCGTCGCGACGGTGACGCCGGGGTCCGGGCGCTCACCCGGCGCTTTGACGGCGTCGACGTCGCCGATCACCGCGTGCCTGCCGCCGCGCTCGCCGAAGCCTTCGGGTCGCTGCCCGTCGGCGAGCAGGAGGCCCTGCGTCACGCTCTGGCCAATATCCGCCGCGTCGCCGAGGCGCAGCGGGGCGCCCTGGGCGCCTTCGAGGTCGAGGTCGAGAGTGGTGTCTTCATCGGTCAGCGGGTCCTGCCGATCCGGCGCGTGGCCTGCTACGTGCCTGGTGGACGTTATCCCTTGCCGTCGACGGTCCTGATGACCGTCGTGCCAGCCCGTGTCGCCGGCTGTGAAGAGGTCGTGGTGATCTCGCCGCCCGGTCCCAACGGATGGCCGGCGCGCCATATCCTCGCCGCCGCGTGGCTCGCCGGCGCGGACGCGGTGCACGCTGTCGGCGGGGTGCAGGCCATCGCCGCGGCGGCCTGGGGCACCGCCACTCTAGGCGCCGTCGATTTGATCGTCGGCCCGGGCAACGCTTGGGTCACCGAGGCCAAGCGTCAGGTATTTGGCCAGGTCGGCATCGACGCGCTCGCCGGTCCATCGGAGGTGATGGTGCTCGCCGACGGTCGCGCCGACGCCGAGCGCGTGGCCGCCGACCTGCTTGCACAGGCAGAGCACGACCCCGACGCCGAGCCAATCCTGGTCACCGACAGTGCCGCCCTCGCCGCCGCGGTCGTCGCTGCCGTCGAGGCGCAGCTTGCCGATCTGCCGACGGCCGACATCGCTCGGCGCAGCATCGCCACGCACGGCTACGTGGTGCTGGTCGCTGACCTCGCGGCGATGATCGCGGTCGCGAACGAGCGCGCTCCTGAGCACCTGCACCTGGCCATCGCCGCCGCCGACGCGGCCGCGGTCGCGGCCGCGTGCACCGCCTGTGGTGCCCTCTTTGTTGGTGATGACGCGCCCGAGGTCTTTGGCGACTACTGCTCGGGCTCCAACCACGTCCTGCCCACAGTCGGCGCGGCGCGTTACACCGGCGGCTTGGGGGTACACAGCTTCGTGCGTCTCGGCGCGACCCAGCGCGTCGCCCCGGCCGCCGCCGCTGGCCTCGCTCGAACGGCGGCGGTGATCGCTCGGGTCGAAGGGCTCGAGGCCCACGCCCGCGCCGCCGAGCTGCGCGCGGTGGCGATTCGCTGACCGAATCCCGGCGAATGGCAGCCCGACTCCGGGGCCACTTGGCAGCCGGACCTCGGGCCATTTGGCAGCCGGACCTCGGGCCATTTGGCAGCCGGACCTCGGGCCATTCGCAGGCCGGCACATACTGCATGGAATCATTTGTTGGATCGCGGCTGCGGTCCGCTCTTGACACGGCCGCTGGCCATCGCAAAGTCTGTAGGCATTGGAGGTGGGCCGGCGCGCGTGCGTTGCCGGCAAAGGGGGCGCGCGAGATGCGCCGGCGTCGCCGCCGGCCAAGCGCCCGCCGCTGGCGAAGGAGGCTTGGATGTCAAAGACTTGGAGCAGGCGCGGCCGCGCAGCCGTCGCAACCATCGCGATGCTGACGACGCTGACCGCGTTGTCGCCAGCGTACGCCATGGTCGATCACGGCAAGCTGCTGTTGCGGGGATACTCGATCACCGCGGGCCTCTTCTACGAGGCCGGGGCTGGTGAGCTGAGCGTCCGTGGCGGTGGCGGCCCGGCTGCAACCGGAATCCAATTCTACGAGCGGCAGGGCATCATCTCGGGCTACGTCTGGGCGATCATCGTCATGGTCGGCGCGGCGATGGCAGCGGGCAGCCCGAAGCGCACCGAGTCGCGAACGGTCGGCAACTACCGCATCACGACGACCTACTACCGTTCCGATGCCGAGAAGGCCGCGATCATGGCCGCCGGTGCAGCCTCGGCGACCGCGCTGGCGTCGGCCGAGAACCAGAGCTTCGAGCTGCAGTTGTACACGCACTCGATGCCCGGCCTCGGCGGCGAGGCCTCGGGCTACAAGTTCAACACCTACTTCTCGATGAGCCTGGACGAGTCGGTGATGCTCGACATCGGCATGGGCTTTGGCGAGGTCGACGCCATGGTGAAGGACGGCGGCAAGGTCACTCGCTACGACTACAACTACTACGGCATGCCCGTGCGTCTCAACGTCGCCTGGGATTGGGGGCTCTCCTACATTGACTGGACCTGGAACTGGGCGAGCCACAGCGACCGCGAGTACCCCGACAAGAACAAGGGCAACGTCAAGTACCACCTTATTCGTCCCAACCCGCTGAAAGTTGGCTTCGTCGTGGGTGTCTTGGGACGTGCCTTTGCCGAGGCTGTCGTGACGACGCCCAGCTGGGATTCCTTTCAATTCGGCTACCGCGGGGTCTTCGGACTGCGCTTCTAGGAGGACGCCATGGGGAACCGCATTCCCAAGCTTTGGGCGCCCTGGCTGGCCGCAGCGCTCGTCGCCGGCTGTGTCGTCTGCGCGCGGCCCGCTCACGCTGACCTCACGGACGGCGTCGGTGGCCTCGGCACCCATCACTTCGTCTCGATCGGCGGCTACTATGAGACCGGCGAGCGCCACAACCTCGAAGGCAGCGTCTTCTCCTTCCAGATGCGCGGCGCGGCGCTGTACCGACAGACCTGGTCGGGCGGTCTCGCCGGCCTTGAGGGGGGCATGGACCTCGGCTTTGGCGAATACCTCGCGCCCGGCACCGAGGGCGACAACAGCGAAGACCTCGGCTTCCACTTCGACATGTGGATGGGCTTCCCGTTCACGGTCTTCCAGTGGGGCGGCGGCGGGCCGGGCAGCTTCCGCCTGGGCGCTTCGCCGGGTTTTGGCTGGAACCTGCTGCACGCCTACGCGTACGCCAAAGGCCGCATCGCCTTCGTGCTCGATCCGGACGCCCTTGACCTCGATCTCAGCGTGCAGTGGTCACCGATGTCCACGAGTTTCTACACCGATCTTGAGGGGCTGAACATGCTGACCTGGCGCGGCTCCCTCTTCTACACGGTCGGCGACGACAACGCCCTGGAGCTGTTCTTTGAGCTGAACGAAGCCGACCATGAGACCTATGTGGGCAAGTCCGGCGCCCCAGGGCCCTATGATACAGAGGACCCGTTCTTGAAGACCGTCACGGTGCCGTTCCAGTCGGTGATGCGATTCGGCCTTGGCTACGTCTGGTAGCCCGGTGTCGTTGATGTTGTCCCGACTGGTTTCGCCGTCCTGCCCGTCCTGCCCGTCCTGCCCGTCCTGCCCGTCC
>CALGHC010000688.1 GCA_937915965.1 uncultured Myxococcales bacterium | reverse complement strand
CCAGCCAATGAGATCTTCTATGCTTTGCTTGCGAGCGGACATGGGGGCACTCCGATCTGCGGCACACCACTGTGGCGCCGCGTTTGGGGGCATGGCGGGCGGTCAGGCCCGGGCGGCGAGGGCGGCGGTCGCGGCGGTGGCCGCGAGGTATTCCAGCCGGCCCATCTTCTCAAGCTGCTGGTGGCGGTAGGCGCCCAGCAGGGCAGCGCCGAGCGCCCCCGCGAGGACCGAGCGCTCATCGCGAACGACCGCAAGCTCGCCCGACGTCGCCGTCTTGCGTCCGCGCTGCGGCACCGCGAGCTGCTCCTTGAGGGCAGCGAGCAGGCCGACGTCGTGGGCGAGACCGCCGGTGAGCATCACCCGATCCTCAGCCCGGATCGAACGAACCAGACGCGCGAGGCGACCGGCGATCGAGATGTGGATGCCTTTGAGGATGTCAGACGTGACGATGCCGCGGCTGACCATGTTGATGACGTCGGTCTCGGCGAGCACCGCGCAGATCGACGAACAGGCCTCGGGGTCCACAGAGCTCAGCGACACCTGACCGACATCTTCGAGAGGCACGCCGAGGTAACGGGCGATGTTCTCGAGGAACTGACCGGAGCCCGACGCGCACTGGCTGGTCATCTTCTGGCCGAGCACCTTGCCGCGCTCGTCCATCCGGATGGCGCGCGCGTGCAGCGCGCCAATGTCGAGGGCCGCGCGCGACTCCGGGTCGAGGAAGACCGCGCCGCGAGCGTGCGTCGTCATCGAATAGAAGTGCCCGGTGCGGAACGGCACCGCGTCGCCGTCTCCCGTCGAGGCGATGTAGTCGAAGGCGTCCCTGCCGACGCCGGCCTCGGCGCATGCCTCGTCCAGAGCCGAGTGGACGACGTCGAAGATCACCCGGCGGCGGATGCGCTGCGCCGAGGTCGCCACGACGACGACGTCCTCGCCTGCGTTGCTCGCCGTAATCGCGACCTTGACCGCGCTCGAGCCGGCGTCGATACCGACGGTGAGGTGCTTGCGTCCCTGCTTCATCTTGGTCTCCCCTGTTCCTCGTGGCGTTCGTCGGTGTCGTCGGTGTCGTCGGTGTCGTCCGTGTCGTCCGTGTCGTCCGTGTCGTCCGTGTCGCCCGTGTCGTCCGCGTCGTCCGTGTCGTCCGTGTCGTCCGTGTCGTCCGCGTCGTCCGTGTCGCCCGCGCCGACTTTGCCGAACGGATCGTCGGCGTCCTCTCGCCTAGCCCGCCGACACGGCGAACGTCGGCAGACCACCGGCCTTGCCGGAGTGAAGATCGTCGCGCGCGAACAGCGCTGCCCCCAACGCGCCCATGTAGATCGAGTCCGGATGGGCGTTGAGCACGATCGACGCATCGTAGTTCTCGTCGACCAGCTCGCGCAGCACCTTCGTCGCCGCGGGGTTCTTGCACACGCCCCCCGTAAAGGTGAACTCGTTCGCGATCCCGCCGGACCGCGCCAACAGGCTCATCGCTCGCAGCATGATCGCGCGGTGCAATCCAGCGAGGATGTCCTCGCGCCGCTCCCCGAGCGCCAGGCGCTCGCGCAGCTCGGCGCCCGCGAAGACCGTACACGTCGAGTTGACCCGAACCTGCTTGTTCGCCTTCAGCGCCAGCGGCCCCAGCTCGTGCAGGCCAAGGTTGAGTTCGTCAGCGATATAGCCAAGGTAGCGTCCGCAGCCGGCCGCGCACCGGTCGTTCATCTGGAAGCTGGTCACTACGCCGGTATCGTCGACCTGGATCGCCTTGGTGTCCTGGCCGCCGATGTCGAGCACCGTGCGGGTGTTGGGGAAGACGCGATGGGCGCCGCGGCCGTGGCAGAGGATCTCGCTGCGCACGGCGCGCTTCTCAAAGGGCAGCGTCTGCCGACCGTAGCCAGTGCCGACAAACGCGAGCTCCTCGATCCGCGTATTGCCGACCTCCTCGACCACCCGACGCAGCGTGCCGGCTGCGTCGCCCGCGTCCTCGTCTCGAACGATCCGCGCGGCCGAGCGACCCAGCATCACCTTGAAGTCCCGCGGCTCGGTCTTGGTCTCGACGTCGAGGATCGCCCGATCGAAGAGCCCGACCAGACGCTCGAACGGCACCGCGCCGTCCTTGGCGACCCGCTCCGCCCCGGTCATGAATGAAGCGCCGGCGATGTCGCGGAAGAAGTCGCTGCGCCGACCCGCGCCGCCCAGGAAGAGGTCGGACGCCTCGTCGGCCATGCCGTCGAGCACCTCGATCGCGGCGGGAGTCAGCGAGTCACTCCACATCTTCATCGCCGGCCGCTCAAGGAGAGCCAGGATCTCCTCGCGCAAGCTGTTGAGCTCACCGAGATACAGCTCAAGGCGGAACGCCTCCTCAAGGCGGCTGCCCAGCGCCGCGACGACGTCGCCCTCGGCACCACGGACGTCGGCGAGGGCGCGGCCGAGCATCGAGAAGCGCACGGCGGTGAGGGCCTCCTCGCGGGCGACCGCGCAGGCGACCTCGTAGTTCGAGCGGCTGTTTGTGATGCCACGTCCGACCAGTTCACCGCTTTCGTCGAGCAGGACCGCCTTTGTGGTGGTCGAACCGAGATCAATGCCGACTACGACTTTCATTTGTCACCTCTCCTTTCGGTGTGCTGCTGCTGCTGCTGCTGCGACGCGCCAAGGCGCCCTAGACCGCGACGGCGGCGCCGCCGTAGCCGTGGTTGCGGCGGGCTTCGACCATCTGCAGAAAGCTCTGCAGGCGGTTTTCGATGTTTGCTTTGCCGAAATAGCGGGGGTCGACCAGATCGCTCTCGATGAAGGTGCCGGGGACGCCAGTGCGCTTCTCGACCTCGCGCAGCATCAGCAGCTGGCCAGCCGAGAAGCTGTTGCACGACTTGACGCTGTGCACAACGATGCCATCGGCGTCGTAGTCCTTCACGTACTTCTCCAGCAATTCCACCCGACTCGGCAGGCCAAGGTTGGTGTAACAGCCCAGGCAGTAGTCGGCCATGGTCTCGAGTGGGTAGCGCGGGTCGTGGCGGAAGCCCAGATCGTAGAGCCCGCCGACCCGGGTGTAGGTGCTCGCCACGCAGACCGCGCCTTCGTTACTGAACATCCGCCAGAAATCGCGGAAGCTCGTCCAGTTGGGCGGCCCCTCGACCACCAGGCGGTACTTCTGCTTGTCCAGGCGGCCATCGGGGGTCATCGGGCCCTCGCCGGCGGCGACAGCAGCCTCGCACTCGGCCCGCAGCTCGCGGTAGTAGGCGACGGCGTCGTCGGTGCCCCGGAACGCAGTGAAGATCGGGCCGATGTAGTAGACGCCACCGAAGTAACCGTCGATCGGCGAGGGCTTGTTGCGCGCCGACTCCCAGACAGCGACGAGGTCGTCTTCGGCGATGGCGCTCTTGCCCAGGCGGGCGGCGAGGTCGTCCATGTCGAGCTTGCGGCCCGCGACGGCCTCCATCTTCGGGATCACGTCGTCGCGCAGCTGGCGGACGATGTAGTCGCGCATCTCGGGTGTGACGACGCCGTCCTGCTGATAGGGCACGTGCAGCATCGCGACCGGGCACTTGTACTCTTCACGAAGAATCTCGAACCATTTCAGGAATGTGAAACAACCAGTGTAACTCAGCAGCAGCAAGTCCGGCTCAGGCAGCTTCTCGCCCGTCGGACCGATATTGCCGCTTTTGACCATGCCGAGGTCGCACTTCACGTACGTGCAGACGTCCTCGCTATGACCGCTCTTCTCGGCCTCGGCGATGTAGCCCGCCGAGCGACCGCGCATCGCCGACTGCAAGGCGTTGATCTCCGGCAGCACCGGCAACATCCCCAGCGACTCGATCAGCTCGGTGAGGTTTCCGGGCACAAAGGTGTAGACGACCTTCTTGCCGTTCTCCTTCGCGTGCGCCAACTCCTCGTAGTGCTTGGCTATCATCCGCTTCTGGCGGATCTGGCTGTGGTCCTTGGCGACCGGCGCCGGCCGCTCCCCGGTGTTCGTCGTTGTCGTGCTCATGCTACTGCCCCCCACAGCTTGACGGAGTCCGAAAAGGCGCCCGCCTGCTCTCGAATCGGCTGGAATTGCCCGGTATTCTCTGCGAACTTGAAGCTCGTGTGCGGGATGCCAGCGCGGTCGAGCGCCGCCTCCAACATCGGCTGATCGAGCAGCGCGGGGTCGCAGAACGACGCAGCCGCGAAGAGCACGCCGTCGGCCCGCAGGTCCGCCACCTTGTCGATCAGGCCGCGGCCCTTTTCGCCCTCGTCGATGTAGCGCGACGCCGTCGGCACGCCCTTCTCGAGGAAGGCACGCGACAAAGCGTCGAGGGCCGACTCGCCCTCGCCGATGTCGATGTCACCGCCGATGGAGCGCATGCCAAGCATGTAGTCGTCGTCGATGATGTCGCAGCCTGCCTTCTCCAGGGTGCGGATCAGGCCGAGAGGCGGCTGCTCGCAGAACGAGCCGACCAGCAACACGCGCACGTTGTCGACCGGCCGCACATCGCGTGCGACGACCGCCGCGTGGAACTCGCGCAACATCTGGGTGTGGTCGGTCGCCGGCATCTGCGTGCCAGCGCGCACGATCAGCCAGGCCTCGGACGCCAGGATCCGCCACGGCTCGGCGCTGCGCAGGGCGTCGAGGTCGGCGATCGCCCTGCGCCGCTCGTTCTCGTCGGCGATGGCGGCGCGCAGGGCCTCATCGACCAGCGGCAGGGCACCCCGGCCAGCCAGCTCGGTCGCGATGCGCTCGAGCTCACGGGCGTAGAACCAACCACCGATCGAGCCGACGAAGTTCTGCGGCAGGTCGACATAGCTG
>CALGHC010000687.1 GCA_937915965.1 uncultured Myxococcales bacterium | reverse complement strand
ATCCTCAGGGCCTGCCGATGCCGACGTACTCGAAGCCGGCCGCGCGCATCTCCTGAGTACTCCAGATGTTGCGACCATCGAATACCAGACGGCAGTCGGTCGCGGCTGCGAGTTCTGCCGGTTCGATGCTGCGCAGCTCCAGCCACTCTGTGGCCACCAGGACAGCGTCGGCCCCGGCCACAGCGTCGCGCCACGAGGCGGCGTAGACGACGTCGTCGCCGAGCTCGGCCCGGGCAGTATCACGGGCGACCGGGTCGTAGCCGACCACGCGGGCGCCGCGGGCGAGCAGCAATTCGGCGATCACCAGAGCAGGCGCTTCGCGCATGTCGTCAGTCTCTGGCTTGAAGGCCAGACCGAGCATCGCGATCGTGCGGCCCTTCAGGTCGCCGCCAAAGTGATCAATGCAGCGGCGACCGAGCAGGCCCTTCTGCATCTCGTTGACCCGCTCGGTGGCTTGCAACATCTCCATCGGCAAGCCGGCCTCCAAGCCGATCCGCAGCAACGCCTTTACATCTTTGGGGAAACATGATCCGCCGTAGCCGATGCCGGGGTTGAGGAACTTCGGACCGATTCGGCTGTCGGCGCCTACGCCCCGCTTGACGTCGTCGATTGTCGCCCCGACAGTTTCACACAACGCGGCGATCTCATTCATGAATGAAATTCGAGCGGCGAGCATACAGTTGGAGGCGTACTTGGTCATCTCCGCAGACGGCAGGTCCGTGAAGAGGATCTGCCGCTTGTCCGCGACGAACGGTGCGTACAGATGTGCGAGGATCGCGCGAGCCCGCTCGGAGGTCGTCCCGACGACTACCCGCTCGGGACGCAAAAAATCGTCGACGGCTGCACCTTCCTTGAGAAACTCGGGATTCGAGGCGACGTCGAAGTCGGCCGTTGCGAGTCCTTCGAGGACCTTTTCAATGCGTGTGCAGGTGCCAATCGGTACCGTCGACTTCATGACGACCACCGTGTAGCCCTCGAGGGCCGGCGCGATGGCCCGTGCGACGGCGAGCACATGCGACAGGTCGGCGGCGCCGTCTTCGCCGGGAGGGGTGCCGACGGCGATGAAGACAACGTCGGCAGCGCGCACGGCTGTGACGGTGTCGGTTGAGAAGGTCAGCCGGCCGCTGGCAACGTTCGTGCGCACCAGCTTGTCGAGGCCGGGCTCGTAGATCGGAATCACGCCTTCGCGCAGGGCGGCGATCTTGCGCTCGTCGATGTCGACGCAGCAGACGTGATTGCCTCCGTGGGCAAAGCATGTGCCGGCGACGAGGCCGACGTAGCCGGTACCAATGACGGCGAGTTTCATGGCCGGTCCTCCTGTCGATCGGACGCTGAGTTCGGGCGCTGAGTTCGGGCGCTGAGTTCGGGCGAATCCAGGCGAACGAGAGCGGGGGCGGCATCGTACGGTCGTGATCAGATCGGGTCAACGCTGCGAGCGCCGACAACCGGGCGGCCGCGCTCGCGCCGCCTCCGACGCGCCGGCCCGCGCGGGAGCGGCTCGGCAAGGCCGTTTTCACTGTCAGGACATATTGTTGCGGCTGCGACCGCAGGGCCTCTGCGCATTGACAGCGGAGGGCCCGGCGACCTACACTTCCGGCCCCGTCTGGGGGCCGTCGCTCCAGCGACAAGCGAACGCGGGGCCACCGAAGAACCCGCCCTTGCCGCAGCGCTGGCAACGCCCACACAGCGCAAGGGACCCATACGAGCCCGCCCGGGACGTTGGCGACGCATTCGCCCGGGCAGGACGCCGCTCGGAACGAGCGCCGGCAACACCGACTGAGGAGCCCATGGCCGATCAACCCGAGATCCAGGATCCGACCACCGCGCCCGAAACACCGGCGGGGTCGAACCTCGACACCCAGACAGACGCGAACGCCGACGACGCGAACGCCGACGACGCGGTCGCCGCGGTCGCGACCGACGAAGACGGCGGCGACGGCAACGGCAACGGCGGCGACGACGGCGGCGACGACGGCAACGAACCGCCGATGGCGCACCAACCTTCTGTCACCATTGAAGACGAGATGCGCTCAAGCTACGTCGACTACGCGATGAGCGTGATCGTCGGCCGGGCGCTGCCGGATGTCCGCGACGGCCTCAAGCCGGTCCACCGTCGCGTGCTGTTCACACAGTACGAGATGAAGAACAACTGGAACGCGGCCTACAAGAAGTCGGCGCGCATCGTCGGCGACGTCATCGGCAAGTACCACCCGCACGGCGACACCGCCGTGTACGACACCCTCGTGCGCATGGCCCAGCCATTCTCGCTGCGCTACATGCTCGTCGATGGCCAGGGCAACTTCGGCAGCGTCGACGGCGATCCGGCCGCGGCGATGCGGTACACCGAAGTGCGGATGACGCGGCTCGCACACGAGCTGCTCGCCGACCTCGACAAGGAGACCGTCGACTACCAGGCAAACTACGATGGTCAGGACCATGAGCCGACGGTGCTGCCGACCAAGGTGCCGAACTTGCTGGTCAACGGCTCG
Organism: uncultured Myxococcales bacterium; assembly: GCA_937915965.1. GTDB lineage: Bacteria > Myxococcota_A > UBA9042 > UBA9042 > UBA9042 > CALGHC01. The sequence continues at coordinate 12,184 of CALGHC010000687.1, read as the reverse complement.
TCAGGCATCGCCGTGGGCATGGCGACGAATATCCCGCCGCACAATCTCAGGGAGGTGACCAGCGCGCTGATCGCCCTCATCGATGATCCGGAGATCGGTCTGACTGGACTGATGGAGCACATCGAGGGTCCGGACTTCCCCACCGGGGGCACGATCTGCGGCCGCCAGGGGATCATCGACGCGTACGAGACCGGCCGGGGCAAGATCAAGGTACGAGCAAAGACTCACTTCGAGGAGAACGACCGCGGCCGCGAGGTCATCGTCGTCGACGAGCTGCCCTATCAAGTCAACAAAGCCAGACTCGTCGAGTACATCGCCACGCTGGTGCGCGACAAGAAGATCGAGGGGATCTCCGACCTGCGCGACGAGAGCGACCGCACCGGCATGCGGATGATCATCGAGTGCCGGCGGGACTCGGTCGCCCAGGTGGTGCTCAACCAACTCTACCGGCTCACGTCTCTACAGACGACGTTTGGCATCATCAATCTGGCGATCGTTGGCGGCCGCCCGCGCGTGCTTCCTCTCAAGGACATGCTCGAGCACTTCATCGATCACCGCCGCGAGGTGGTGACCCGTCGCTGTCTGTACGAGCTGCGTCAGGCCGAGGCCCGCGCCCACATCCTCGAAGGGCTGCTCACAGCGCTCGATCACCTCGACGAGGTCATCAAGCTGATCCGGGCAAGCGCGGACGGCGCGATCGCTCGCGAGCGGCTCATCAATCGTTTCGGGCTGTCGGAGAAGCAGGCGCAGGCGATCCTGGACATGCGTCTGCAGCGCCTGACCGGCCTGGAACGCGATAAGATCAAAGCCGAGTTCGACGAGTTGATGACCCAGATTGCCTGGCTCAAGGGGGTGCTCTCCGACGATATCCAACTCATGGACATCATCAAGGAGGAGTTGGGACAGGTACGCGCTGAATACAGCGATGCGCGCCGGTCGGTGATTATCGAGGATGGCGCCGATCTGACTCTCGAAGACCTGATCGCCGACGAGGACATGGTCGTGACGCGGTCGAACAGCGGCTACGTCAAGCGCACACCACTGGCCAACTACCGCGCGCAGCGTCGCGGCGGCCGCGGCAAGACCGGCATGGCGACCAAGGAGACTGACTTCGTCGCCGACCTCTTCGTTGCGTCTGCTCACACCGAGCTGCTCGTCTTTACGTCCGCCGGCCGTGTCTTCAGCCTGAAGGTCTATGAGCTGCCAGAAGGCAGCGCGACGACGCGCGGCAAACCGATGGTCAACTTGCTTCCGGTCGAGCCGGACGAGGAGATCCGCGCCGTTTTGCCGGTACCTGAGTTCAGCGAAGACGCCTTTCTGCTCTGCGCGACCAAGAACGGCACGGTCAAGAAGACCGTGCTCACCGCGTACTCGAAGATCCGTTCGACGGGCATCCGGGCGATCATCCTGGAAGATGACGACGATCTGATCGACGCCAAGGTGGTCACCGACGACAGCGAGGCGGTTCTGGCCACGCGCGACGGCATGAGCATCCACTTCCCCGCACGCTACGACGAGACCCAGAAGAACGGTGGAGGCGGCCCGCGGTCTATGGGACGGGTGGCTCGCGGCGTGCGCGGCATCCGCCTCAAGAGAGACGACGAGGTCGTCAGCCTGGCGGTCGTCAACCGGGGCGAAGCGTCGGAGGACGGCACCTACACCTACAACAGCGTCAACCTGCTCGCCGTTTGCGCAAACGGCTATGGCAAGTCGAGCCCGCCTGCGGACTATCGATTCCAGGGTCGGGGCGGCGGCGGTGTGATCGCGATCAAGACAACCGAGCGCAACGGACCGCTGGTCGGCCTGCGCGTCGTTGAGCCGGGCGGGGAGCTGATCATCGTCACGGACGGCGGCAAGGTCATTCGCATGGCCGTTGACGAGATCCGAGTGATCGGCCGCAACACCCAGGGTGTGAAGCTGATCGCGCTGGACCCCGGCGAGCAGGTGGTGAGCTTCGAGCACTTCGTCGAATCTGAGGTCGACGACGTCGACGAAGACACCGACACCGGCACCGACACCGATACCGGCGACGACGGCGCAGCTGGCGATGCGGAGCGGACAGACGAGGGCGGCGCCGCGGTGGCGGACCTTGAGGGCGACGGGGCCGACGCGGACGATTCGGACGACTCCGGCGACTCCGGCGACTCCGGCGACTCCGGCGAATTCGATGACTCGGACGACGCAACGCTTGATGAAGGTGACAACGATGGCGCGTGATCCTCGACGTGGCCGGCCGGCGAAACGGAACCCCGGTAGGGGCCGCACCAAACCGAAGCCAGCCGCGGCTGACAGCGACGTCGCGATCCCCCGCATCGCGGGGGTGACCAGCGTTGTCCTGCAACCGGGCAAGATCACGCCGGTACTCGCGGGACACCCGTGGGTCTATAGCGGTGCGATCGCGCGAACCCTGCCGCCGCTTGGCCTCGACGAGGGCGAAGTGGCGGTGCCGGGCGGACCGTGCATCGTCTTCGATCCGGCGGGGCGGTACCTGGGCTTCGGCCATTACAACGTCGCGAGCCAGATCACCGTGCGGGTCGTCGCCGTGTCGGCCGAAGACGAGGAGGCGCCCAAACGCCTGCCGACGGTCGGCCGCCTTGTGCGCGACCGCTTGGACAGAGCGATCGCCCTGCGCCGGGATCTGGGTCTGCCCGGCCCTGCGGACGACGCCTACCGCCTCGTCAACAGCGAAGGCGATGGCTTACCGGGCATCGTGGTCGATTGCTTCGGCGACGGCGCCGTCGTGTCGATCTCCACGGCTGGTGGCTGGCTGTGGCGAAGCGCGGTCGTCGCAGCCCTCACCGAGCCGAAGGGAGCGGCCCGAGCTTGGGTCCTCGTACGGGTCGCCGGCGACTGCCACCCCAGCGAGGGCTTGATGGCTGGGCTTCACGAGAGCCACGGTGCCGTACCGGACCGAGTTTCTGTGCGCCACGCGGGCGTCGAGATGGGCGTCGACCCGCAGGGCCAAAAGACCGGTATGTTCCTCGATCAGCGCGACAATCGTGTCGCGGTCGCGCAGCTTGCGCGCGGGCGGTTCGTCGTCGATGCCTACTGCCACACTGGCGGCTTCGGCTTGACGTGCGCGAGCGCAGGAGCGCGCAAGGTCCTGTGCGTGGATGCTTCGCTGCCGGCGATTGAGCAGGTCCGCGGTCACGCTGACCGCCTGGGAGTGTCCGATCGCCTGCGCGCCGAACAGGGCGACGCGATCCACGTGCTGCAGTCCTTCGCCGACCAGACCGACGACAACGAGCGACCCTCTTTGGTGATCGTCGATCCACCGAAGTTCGCCACGCGCGCCGACGTCATCTCCGATGCGCTTCGCAAGTACACCCACCTCAACCGCCTCGCGATGGAGGCCCTGGTCGACGACGGCTGGCTGGTCTCGTGCTCCTGCTCGGGCCGCGTAAGCGAGCAGGATTTCCTCAGAATGCTGGCGCTGGCGGCGCGCCGGGCCGGCCGCTCCCTGACCCTGGTCGAGCTGCGCGGCGCGGCGAGAGACCACCCGGTTTCGCCGGCGCATCCCGAAGCCCGCTACCTCAAGGTTGCGTTCTGCCGGGTGAGGCGCACGGAGGCGGCGGTCAAGGACAGCTGACAGCCCCGACTCGACCTGGGCCGCCTCGACTCGACCTGGGCCGCCTCGACTCCACGTTGGGAGAAGCCATGTCCGACTCGTTCCTCCTCGCGATCGATCAGGGAACCACGGGTACCACGGCCCTGCTGATCGACGAGCAACTCGTCATTCGCGCGCGGGTCAACCGCGAGTTTCCGCAGATCTACCCGCAGCCAGGGCACGTCGAACACGACCCCGAAGCGATCTGGCAGTCCACCCTCGATAGCGTTGGCGCGGTCCTGGCCGAGGCGGGCGTGGGCGGAGATCAGATCCTGGCGATCGGCATCACCAACCAGCGCGAGACGGTGACCGTATGGGAGCGAGCCAACGGTCGGCCCATCCACAACGCGATCGTCTGGCAGTGCCGGCGGACCGCTGACCGTTGCGCCGCCCTGCGCGCGGCGGGGCACGAGGCGCTGGTGCGCGAGCGGACCGGCCTGGTCATCGACGCGTATTTCTCGGGCACCAAGATCGCGTGGACCCTTGATCATGTTCCCGATGCGCGCGAACAGGCGCGGCGAGGCGAGCTCGCGGCGGGTACAATCGATACATTCCTGGTGTGGCGGCTGACCGGCGGCCTGACCCACGTGACCGATCCGTCGAATGCCTCTCGGACGATGCTCTACGACATCCGCGAGCGCTCCTGGTCAGACGACCTCTGCGCGCTACTCGACGTGCCGACCAATCTCCTGCCCGACGTGCGTTCGTCCGCGGAAGTCTATGGCACGACGCGCGGGGTGCCCGGCCTGCCCGACGGCATCCCGATCGCCGGCATGGCCGGAGACCAGCAGTCGGCGCTCTTCGGCCAGCTGTGCACCGAGCCGGGCATGGCAAAGTGCACCTACGGCACCGGGGCCTTCCTGTTGATGGCGACCGGCGCCCAGCCCGTGCGGTCGCGCCACAAGCTGCTCACGACGGTGGCCTGGCAGGTCGGCGAGCGTTTCGACTACGCGCTGGAAGGCAGTGTGTTCATTGCTGGGGCCGCGGTGCAGTGGTTGCGAGATGGCCTGCAGATCATAGAAAACGCCGCCGAGATCGAGGAGCTGGCCCTGACTGTGCCCGACAGCGGCGGGGTGACCTTTGTGCCCGCGCTCGCCGGCCTCGGTGCACCTCATTGGCGCGAGGACGCGCGCGGCGTGCTCACTGGCCTGACGCGCGGCACGACCCGCGCGCACATCGCCCGCGCCACGCTCGAGGGCATCGCGCTGTCCTGCGCCGACCTGCTCGAGGCGATGCAAAACGATCTCGGTCAACCCCTCGCCGAGCTGCGAGTCGACGGTGGGGCGGCGGCGAACGACCTGCTGATGCAGCTACAGGCGGATCTGCTCAACGTGACCGTTGTGCGACCGCGCATCATCGAGACCACTGCCCTGGGCGCGGCCATCCTCGCGGGTATCGGCGTCGGCCGATTCGCCTCGATAGAAGCAGCGCGCCAAACGTGGCAGGAGGAGCGCCGGTTCGCACCCACGGGCGATTCGGCGGCCAACGAACTGCGGGCGCGCTGGCGCTCGGCGCTGACCAAGGCCTGAGATGTGCGACGCGACGCGCCTCGACCCTCCGCAAGGCTGGACCCCCGCTACCGCGTTGGTCACTGGGGCAGACGGCGTCCTTGCCGCGCGCCTGATCTCCCATTTGCGCGTGGGCGGCACGCAGGTAGTGGGTCTGGTCGCACCGGACGCCTCGACCTGGCGGATCCCCGCGGGGACAAGCTTGGTTCGTGGCGAGCTTCACCACGCCGACGACGTGCGCTCGGCGCTGGGTCGCTTCGAGCGTGCTCCCGAAGTCTGCTTCCATGTTCCCGACCGCCACGACGGTGGTAACTTCGCCGAACTGGGCCTCGAGCCGGAGGCGAATCGGGTTCCGGCACTGAACGCAGCGACTCAGGTCATCGCCGAGGCCTGCCTCGACCACGGCGTGCCCGCCCTGGTATTCGCGTCGACCGCCGCGGTGCTCGCGCCGACGAACGCGCCGCATGGCCTCGACGAGACCGCTCGCGTCGGCCCCATCACGTCGAGCGGACGCGCCGCCTTGGCTGCGGAGCGAACGCTGCGCGAGCTTGCCGGCACCGGTCGCGTCGGCGCCGCGATCCTGCGGCTGTTCGCTGTGGGTGGCGTCGGTGTCGGCGACGCCAACCGCGATCTTGCGGAGCTCTGGCTGATCGGACGGGCACTGCGAGCAGCAAGCGGTCGAGGCGAGCCGGTCCCCCTGCGGGTCAATCGCAGCGACACAGACGACGGCACGGCGGTGCGCGATCACGTGCACATCGATGATCTGGTCGACGCGCTGTGTCGGTCTGCAAGCCTGGTGCTGCAGCGAAGTCATGGCGGCGACGCCGGGGTTGAACTCTTCCACCTCGGTAGTGGTGTGGGCCGCAGCGCGCGCGACATACTTGCCTTGGTCGAAGAGATCACCGGGCTGAAGGTACCGATCGTGCCAATCGAGGCTGACGCCGATTCCCGACCGACACCGGGGCGCCTGATTGCCCGCCCCGAGCGTCTGCGCCGGCGGCTTGGCATGCACCCGGACGGCGACGTGCGGCGCATGATCGGTGACACGGCCATCGCCTTGGGCATGTCGCGCAAGCTGATTGCCGGCTGTGACGACCCGACTCGCTGAGGGGCGCGCGCCAAACGACACAGAAGTCGAAGATCTTGGGTGTCCCGAGCGTTGCGGTATCCTGGCTGCGCGCCCGTCCGATCGGACGCGGCCGCGCCCTTCGGCCCGCACAGTGCCTGGCCGCAACCACGAGGACTCGATGCGTTCTGCTTCCCCGTCGCGCCCAAGACCGATGCCGGCCGGCGTCTCGTTGCTGACCGGCTTGTTCGCGATCTCGCTGCTTGCGCCGCGACCAGCGAGCGCCGGCGGTCCCTTCAAGACCGACCGTCAGGTCCGCGCGGTGGTGCTCGGCGGCTCGATCTCGATGTACTACGCGGGCAACTACGGGCAGTACCTCCAGCATGGATGCCGCAACCTCGAGGTCGTCAACCGGGCCAAGGTCGGGGCTGGCGGCGCCGCCCTGGTCAAGCGTTTCGACAAGGTGGTCGCCGGCGATCCCGCGCTCGCGCGACAGCTCGCCGGTCGGGAGACCTGGCTGCTGTTCCAGGGGGGCCTGAACTCGGTCTACGCGCCGTCGTCGACGAGCCTGCACCTGTCGCGGTTGTTCAAGCGCGCCCACGAGGCCGGGATGCAGGTGATGGCGTGGACGCTCACACCCTGGGGAGACGAATCGGACCGACGATTCGCCGGTTTCGAGGGCGTGAAGACCGTTCGGGACACCCGCCACGTCAACGCCTTCTTGCTGGGCAGCCTGAGCCCCGACGAGGCGCTCGGCCGCGCCGGCAAGGGCCACCCACACGAATGGCTCAAGGGCGAGCTCCCCGACATCTCGGTGGACGTCTTCAACTCGAACCTGCGCGACAGTGGCGCCAGCGAGCGCCCAACGGCGGCCCTTGAGCAAGGATTTGGGCGCAGCCGCTACCGCAAAGAGGCGACGGCGCGGGCGACGATCATTAGCGAGGCCCGCGCCGTGCCGCGCAATTTCATGAGGCCCACTTTCCGTGACTTCGACCACACCCACCCCAACACGCGCGGCCACCGCCTCATGGCGCTGGCCGCGTGCAGGCGCGCTCCGGCCAGCTGGGGGTGCGACTGCGATCGCATCGCCCGTGCCGTCTTCAGCGGCCACGTTCGTGACCCCAAAGGCGGCGAGGGAAAGGGAAAGGGAAAGGGAAAGTGATCAACGGCCGTCGGCCCGATGCTGTGCCACGCCACCGACTGGCGCTGACCGTGCTGGCGTTCGCGCTTGGCTGCGGGCCGCGGGCCGCACCCGGCCAGACCCTGCCCGAGCTGCTCGAACACCCGCCAATGTCGGACGAGGAACCCGCCGCCACGCCGGGCCGTGCGCGCAGTGCCGCGGCGGGACTCGCAACCCCAGCCAGCCCCAGCGGAGCGACCGACACGGCGGCAGAAGCTGGGGTCGCCACGCCGATATTCGACCCCTCGCAAGCAGCCCTCGCGGCCTTTCACGGTGCGCTCGCCCGGACCGCCGCTGGCCACGGCCAGGCACGCATCGCGTTCTACGGTGCGTCGCATACGGCCGCGGACCTTTGGACCGGGCACGTACGCCGCCGCCTGCAGAGCCGCTACGGCGATGCCGGCCATGGCTTCCTGCTTCCTGTCGTATGGCATGGCGGCTACCGCCACCAGGACATCGTCATGAAGGCCTCCACCGACTGGCAGATAGCCCGCCACAAGCTGCTCGACCCGCTGCCCGTCGGCGACTTCGGCTACGCGGGCGTGACCGCCTCATCGTCCAACTCGTCGCAGTGGATGCTGGTTCGTACGACCGCAGACAACCCGCATGGTCGGCGCGCCGATACGTTCGAGGTCTGGTATCGCAGCGAGCGTCAGGGCGGCACCCTGCAGTTGATCATCGACGGCACTCCGCACGCAATCTCGACGCGAGGCAGCGCGGTCGGTTTCCACGCCAAGCGGTTTGCGCTCGACGACGGCGGCCACGAGATTCGCCTGGCTCCGGCCGGCGATGGCAGGGTGACCCTCTACGGTGTAGTCGTCGAGCGCAGCGCCCCCGGCGTCATCCTCGACCAGCTCGGCATCCCCGGCATGCGCGGCCGAATTCTGCTGAGTTGGCGACAAGACCGCTGGCGCGCACAGGTGGCGCGGCGTAACCCTCAGCTCGTCGTCCTCGCCTACGGTACCAACGCGGCGGGCGACCACAACGAACCAGCGTGGCGGTTCCGGCGAACCTGGCGGAATGTCATCGAGCGCGTCCGGGCCGCGACTCCGGCAGCCTCCTGCTTGATCATTGGCCCCACGGACCGACCGCTGCTCCCGGATGACGGCGGCATTCGAGCCCACCGCCCGCACCTGGACCGCGTCATCGCGGTGCAAAAAGAGGTCGCCGCCGAGATGGGCTGCGGCTACTGGGACGCGTTCGCGGCGATGGGCGCGGTGGGCTCGATGAACCGCTGGGTCCAAGCTGGGCTGGCGGCGTCGGACCACGTGCACCTCACGCGGACCGGGTACGAGCGACTCGCTGATCTGCTGGTCGACGCGATGCTGGCGGGGTGCGAGGGCTGCGAGCCGACTTCGAACCCGGCCGTGTCGCGACCGGCGATGCCAACGCCGAGAGATTGACCCGCGGCTGCGCCAGACGCCTCGGTTGCCGACGATGCGCTGCAGCCCTAGGCTGGCCGCCCGCGCCAACTGCTTCTGGAGCCAGCCAATGACGTCCATCGTTCGCATCGATCGGCGCCGCGCCGCGCCGGCCGCGACAGACCACAGCGCGCCCAAGGCGATGTTCGTTCTCGGTCTTGTCGCCAGCGCGATCGCTTGCGCCTGTGCCGGCGCGCCGACCGCTCCTGCGCCCGACGAGGCAGCGGGCGTCGCCCGCGACACCTTCAATTACACAGCAGTGACGGCGTACGAGCCCGTATTCTGGCTGGCGGACCGCGACTCGAACGGTCGGCCTGCCGTGTCGGAGGTGGCCTGGCTGTGGCGTAGCGCCGATGACGGCGCCGACCGCGGTCGACCGAGTGACGGCATCGTCGAGGCCGCGATCGGGAGAGTGATCGCGATCGCGGCGCGGCCCGATTCGGCTGGCGGGCTCGACATCGCCGAAGCGGCGCGTCGCCGCGCAGTGCTGGCCGAGCTGAAGCAGGGTCGCGTGACCGTAATCGCGACCGACCTGCGAGACCTTGGCGCCCGCGAAAAGGCCATGGTCGGGCACCTGCTGCAAGCCGCGATCGCCATCGAGCGCCTCCACGCCATGCAACGGGGCAGCAGGGCGGCATGGGACTCGGTGACGGACCCGCCAAGCCGGGCGTTGATTCAACGAAATCAGCAACCCTGGTGCGGCGCGGCGCAGACAGAGAGCGACCCGACGTGCCGCGCCGTCACGGCCGCAGAACCACGCGCGGTCGGCGTCTACCCGGTCGACCTGCAGGGAGATACCGGCTTCTGCGCGACCCTCAGCGCTCGACCGGACGCAGCTGCGCTGTTGGCCCCTTTCGTCGCAGTGCGCCGTCGCGACGGTGCTCTTGTAGCGGTGCCCTACACCGAAGCGTGGCCGGAAGCGATGAACGTGGTCGCAGTCGCCTTGGAGGCGGCGGCCGCGGACCTCGAAGGGGGCGACGAGGTCCCGCTGCAGGCCTATCTGCGAGCCGCAGCTGGGGCATTTCGAAGCAACGACTGGAATCCCGCCGACGAAGCGTGGGCGGCGATGGATGCCCGCTCTTCGCGCTGGTACCTTCGGATCGCGCCGGATGAGACCTACTGGGAGCCGTGCAGTCGCAAGGCCGGTTTTCACATGACGTTTGCGCGCATCGATCAGGCGTCGCTGGCCTGGCAAGCGCGCCTTGAGCCGGTCAAGCAGGACATGGAGAACACCCTGGCAACCCTCGCCGGTCCGCCGTACCTCGCCCGCGAAGTTTCGTTCCATCTACCTGACTTCATCGAGATCGTCCTCAACGCGGGAGAGGCCAGGTCGGCTCTCGGCGCGACGGTGGGGCAGAGCCTGCCGAACTGGGGCCCGGTAGCTAACGAAGGGCGCGGCCGGACAGTTGCGATGACCAACATCGGCACCGACGCAGACAGCCGCGCGGCCGCGCGTCGTCAGATTAACTCCCTGCTGTGCGCCGATAGCGCCGCGCTCGTACCTGTCGACACCGCCAACGCCGTGCGCCTCGGTACGGTCTTGCACGAGGCCGCACACAACCTCGGCCCGGCGGCCGAGTACCGGGTCGGCGGCAAGGTGGACGAGGAATGGTTCGGCGGCCCCCTGGCGGCCATGCTCGAGGAGCTGAAGGCCCAGACCGCGGCGCTGTATCTCGCCGATTGGCTGGTCGAGCGCGGCGTGTTGAAGGCCGCGGAACGCGACGCCTCGCACGCCACCGACATGGTCTGGGCTTTCGGTCAGGTCGCGCAAGGGCTCTTCGATGGGCGGGGCAAACCGAAACCCTACCCGCAGCTCGCCGCGATTCAGGTCGGTACGCTGATGGCCGAAGGAGCCCTCGCGTGGCGGGCAAGGGAGACAGCCGCCAATGGCCGCGATACCGGCTGCATGCACATCGATCTGGCGCGTTTTCCGCCGGTCACGGCGAAGCTCATGGCGCAGGTCGCCGGCATCAAGGCGCGTGGAGATCGCGCCGCAGCAGACGCCCTCACCCTGACTCACGTGCGTGGCGACAGCGCCTGGACACGGCTGCACGCCCTCGTGCAGGAACGTTGGCGCCGGGAGCCACGCGCGAGCTTCGTCTACAGCCTCCGCTTCTGATCACCCGCCTCGCGGCGCAGCCGAGCGTCTACGCACGCGCAGCCAGTTGCGCGCGCGCAGCCAATGACGTGCCCGTCTCCACCTGATCGAGGCCCTCGACACGGTCCGGGCGACCTGCATCGAGAACGCCTGCCTTGAGCGAATCAGCATCGGCGATCTCGACCTGGTCTGCGCCGGTAGCTGTTGAGCGGCGGCTGCGCTCCCGATGCGACTCAGCGACCTCGACCTTGACCTCGGCCGCGTCCCGAGGGGCGTGTGAGGTGAAGCCTGCCGTGACTCGGCGACTCGGCGACACCTCGACGCAGGCAGCGTCGGACCGGCGCGGCCCGTTGCGTGGGCCATGGGGAGCACGTAGCCTTGGCCTTCCTGCAGTCGGCGAGGCCTGCCTGCGCGCGGCGGGGCTCGCCGCGACTGCCACCGAATCCCCAAGGACCGAGCCCTGGCCCCAGGACCGAGCGCTGGCCCCGGCCGCCGCCCCATGTGCTGGCCACGCCGGGAGAGGCAACAGGGAGCCGAAACATGAGATGGAACAGGTTCCGCGTGACGACAGTTGTCCCGGGCGCGCTACGTGCCGCGGCCAATCCGTCAACCGCGCAACCGTGCACCCGACTCGAAGCCAGAGTGGCGGCTGTCGCTGCCGAGCCGTTGACACGCAGCGCCGTGGAGCCGTTGATGCGCCATGCGCCTCAGTCCCGCGAGGCCCCTGTCGTGGCGATGGCAGCGATGGCGGGCTGCAGCGACTACAAGTCGCGCGGGCGCCGCTGGCCGCGCGTATCTGGGGCTGTCTTGATGGTCGCGATGATCGGCTGCGGACCGGCCGAAGCGCCCCAAGGCAACGCGACTGCTCTGGACACTGAAACCGCCACCGTGCCGGACGCAGACGACGCAGACGACGCAGATGCGGGCGATGGAGCAGACGCCGACACGGCCGTGGACGCTGTCATCGACGCCGACGCCGCTACGACCACGGACGTGGATACAGTCGGCGATGCGGTGGCCGTCACTGACGCCGACGACGGCGTCAACGACGGCGCAGTCGTCGACGCGGACAGTGCCATGGACGCGGCCGTAGATGCCGTTGCCGACGCGGATCCTGTCGAGGATGCCACCGCCGAGACTGTCGCTATCGACACCGATGCGGGCCCCCAGCTCTGCTTTGAGAAGGCCGTCTCGGCAGACGCCCTCGTCGCCGACGTACCGCAACCGCCCGCCGACGCCTGCGACCTGCCAAGTCCGATGATGGCATGGCCCGTCGACGGTCCACCGACCCTCTCCGTCGAGAT
>CALGHC010000686.1 GCA_937915965.1 uncultured Myxococcales bacterium | reverse complement strand
CAGGAAGCGCGGTGACATCACGGTCTGGTTCGATGAGGGCGCCATCGAGGCCTGGGACGCCTCGCCCTCCGGCGGTCGTCGGCCTGGCGACAAGCAGCTCTACTCCGACCTGGCAGCGCGGGCGCCGGGCGCCAAGCGTCGCAGCCAGTGGCTGCCCCCTCCTCGCAAAGCGAGGCCGCAGCCTGCTTCAGCAGGCTTACCGCCCCAGCCCAGCTAGCCGGACGCTTTGAGCGTCCGGGCGACCAAAGAAACCGCCATATTCTGCGGAACTTGACCACCACCTCGGCTCCCCGCCCCACCTCGCCGCTATCACTGCCGCGTCGGCGTTCCACCACTTCATGGCGCACGTGCTGGCCGAGCGGCTGGTACAGGCAAACCGCATGTTGGCCACCGTGGTCGATTGAACGGCGCCGGCGGAGGCATCAGCGCCCCTGGGAATGCACGCCTGCCGGTCGAGGCAGAAGAGCTTCCAGTCGTCCGTCGAGGCCAGGGGCTTGGCGCTGCGTAGCTCCGGCAACAGCGGCGCGCTCGCGAGATGCAGGTAGAAGCGCGCGTGCCGCTTGCGGTAGTAGTCGAGGCCACGTTCCTTGTGTTTGGCTGTCCCCTCGGCCCAGCCCTTGCGCATGGCCCAGTGGAGGGCCTTTGGGTTGGCGATATCGGCGACGATGAGGTCCTCGCGCGTCGAGTGACGGTCTAACGTCTCGCGCAGACCACCCCACCGCGAGTCAAAGCGCCGCCAGGTCTCCATGCCGACCCGGTGCAGCAGGGCCTCGCGGCCGTCGTGGGTTGCTCGCAGGCCCGTCGATGCGACTCCAAGTCCGAGAACCACCACGCACACGATTCGTGGCAAACGCAGCCGACCGCTGGCGAGGCCCGCCGCCAATAGCGCACAGACCACGAGAGCTCCGGCGCCCGTGGCCGCTATCCAGGTGACGCCGACATTGGCGCCAGTTACGGCGCCGCCCCGTCCGGGAGCACCACCGACCAAGAACGTCGCCAAAGTGGCGAACAGCACCACCAGACCGCCCCACGGCGCCGGGCGCTCGCCTCGCCACGCGGCGACAAACGCGGTGTAGGCCCGTTCAAGCCCCAGGGCCCCGAAGTACGCCACGGGCGGCAAGGCAGGGGTCGCGTAGTACCAGTGCGCGTCGAGTCGATCGGAGAAGAGGACGAGGAACGAGGCGGTGGCCAAGAGCCAGACCAGGAACGGGAGGCCCAGGCGGCGGTGTCTCTTCGAAGCGCTGACGACCAATCCGACCAGGACCGCGGGGGCCAGGCACCAATTGGTCACATAACCAGGCAGCAGGTAGGTGAAGATGTGCTTGAGGCCCGTGCCGTCGCGCAGGTTGGCCCAAAGTGCGGCGAGCTCAACGTGGGTGGCAAAGTAGGCGTAGCCGCCGTTGTAGGTTTGGTTGAGGTGCTCGCCCCAGGCGTACCACAGACCGGCAAGGCCGACGGGGACGACGAAAGCAGCGCCGCGCTTGAGCCAGCGCCGCCAACCGCCCGCGGCGCCGTAGACAGAGAACAGCCACATCGCCGGCGTGATGGCGAGCGCCGGGACCTTGATGAGCGCGGCGACGGAGAAGAGCGCCACTCCCCAGACGAAGTCCCGCCGACCGGGCTGCCCGGCAGAGCGATGCAAGAAGAAGGCAGCGGCGAGAGCCAGCATGGCGCTCGGTCCATCGGGCTGGATCTGCCGCATTTCGAACAGAAACAAAGGCGAGAAGGCCAGCATCGCGCAGTATCCCAGCGCGAGGCCCCGGCCACCGCCGCGGGCCAGGAGCAAACCGCCGCAAGCCGCGCCGAACATGCACAGCAGCCACACGGTCAGTCGGAATGTTTGCGGCCCATCGCCGATCACGAACATCAGCAGGTGGGCGAGGTAGGGCACCACGGGCGTCTCCATGCCCATGACCCCGGTGCGGCCGTGGTTCCAGTCGATGCGCGGGTAGAAGAAGTTGGCCGACTCGTGATGGAAATTGTACGCGACCGAGTAGGTGTCGGCCTGCCGCCAGGTGTGCTGGCCGACGATGGGCGCCGCCAGGGTTCCGATCTGGTGCAGCCACAGAAAGACGCACAGAGTCAGTACGATCAGCCCCCACCAGCCGAGCCGACCGGCACCCGCGCGGGCGCGAGTCACCGCGACCCGCAAGATATCTATGCGCGAGAAGGTGCCCACATCAGCCTCGGTCAACGGCGCCAGGATTGCGACGAGCTCCTCGCTCGAGCCGGGGTGACTCAAGACCAATCTGGGAACGTCGCCGGGACGTATCACGGATCGTGTGTCATCACACGGCTCGGCATCGTGCGGAGGAACGGATTGATCGGTTTTCACGGCATGGACGACGCGTACTATCCGAACCACTACGGCGCGCGTCCCTGGGTCGTCGACGGTACCGCCGGCACGCAAGAAGGCAGCGGCGGTGCTCCAGGCAGCGGTCATGCGCGAGTTCTGAGCGGGACACCCCGCAAACCCCAAGCTCAACGCCAGCCCGGCGAAGGCCGAGCTTCGTAAATGTTGCCCGTGGCTTCAGCCGCATGGGCCCCGCAAACCTTGGGCCGCATGGCCCCCGCAAGCCTTCAGCCGCATGGCCCCTGCAAACCCGCCCCGACTCAGCGACGAGCGCCCTGCGCGATCCACGTCGCCACCAGCTGAATCTGCGCCATCGGCAGCGGCGGCAAGCCCAGCGGCATCCCGCGCACGTCAGCGCGCGGCCGGCCGGCCTCTTCGGCGTGGCGGGCCAGCAGCGAGGCGACCAGCAGCGGCGTGCCGTCGGC